>JAUQYY010000362.1 GCA_030587505.1 Candidatus Sigynarchaeota archaeon | reverse complement strand
CCACCATTCCCTTCGGGTTAATGTCGGACCGCTACGGCAGGAGGCCTTTCATGATTACGGGGATGCTGCTTCTCGGTGTGGCTTCGCTTCTCTATCCTCTGGCTCGAAGCGTGCTGGCGATCGCGGCGTGCAGGGCTGTGCAGGGTTTAGCCGCTTCTGCAACGTGGTCTTCAGCCATAGCGCTTGTAGCGGACACCTTTCCCGGGAGAGATAAGGGAGAGAAACTCGGGCTCGCAACAGGGGTAACTAGCGTGGGTGGCATAGCCGGGCCTCTGATCGGAGGAGTGTTATCGGATGTGAGCTTCAGTTTTCCCTTTCTGCTGCTTGCTGGCTTGTCTCTGTTCATGTTTGTTTACATGTTCTTTAGACTAAGGGTTAAGAGGCGGGAAAAAGCGGTGGAGGCGCCGTCGTATAGGGAGGTGGTTAGGAAGGCTCTGGGAGTCAGAAACATAGTCATAATCATTCTCATTAACGTTTTGACGATGATTTTCTGGGGGTTCATCGAGCCCTTGATGCCTCCGTACCTTTCGGGGCGTTTTTCACTCTCCAGCACGCAGATAGGATTGGTTTTCGGAGCCGCGTCCCTGAGCTACGCGGTGTTTCAACCATTGGTGGGTAGACTGTCCGACAGGTATGGAAGAAAGGTTTTCATCATATGGGGGTTGGTTCTCCTCGCGGGGGTGAACTTGGTCATCCCCTTCTGTGGGGATCCTGTGAGTTTGACGGTTTGTATAGTGGCCGCAGCGGCCGTTGGAACCGTAGCCTTCACACCCCTGACACCCCTAGCCATAGAGTCGCTTCAGGACAGAAACATTAAAGCGTACGCAACTGTTGAGTCACTCTTCGCTATAGCGTTTTTCGTGGGCTACAGCATCGGCCCCGTGGTCGGAGCGCTAATAAGCTCCAACTTCGGATTCGAATCAATGTTCTTCTTTTACAGCATGATACTGGTAATAGTCCTTCTCGTATCACAGGTCTACATGCAAGAAACAATGAAAAAATCAGACAGACAAGCAGAGGTGGAAAAAGATTTGATGGTTGGGGGAGGAGCAGGAGGAGCTCCGCGGGGTAATAGAGGTTAGATCGTTGGGGTTTTCTTGAGCTCTATTTCTAGTTCGTCTATGCCTTCGGTGAAGACGAGTCTGTCCTCCGCGTTGTACTTTCTGACGTATTTCAGGGGCTGTGTGAGCTTGCCGATCTGGTGAAGCGTGTGCGCATCCGACCCTAGGGAGAGCTTTATCTCCCTTGTTTCGAATATCCGCTCAAACCCGTCCATCTTGTAGTTCTGGTACGTGGAGTTGAGCTCCACGAAGATGTCTGCGTCTGTCAGTATTTCAATCGCCTCCCTGAGCTCCTCGTCGGGCAGTATGTGGAGGTAAGCGTGGGCGAGACCGACGGAGCACTCCTTGGGGAGGAGACGCTTAAAGTCACGTATGCGGTTCAGCAGAACGAGGGGCTTTCTGTTATTCTTGTAGGGTAGGAAATTCGCACCCGCACCAAAGTTGTCGGTGACGTACTCGAAGAGGTAGTAGTCGAACCTCTTGGAGGTGAGAACCCTCATCTCCTCCGGAGAGTCAAAAACACACGCCCTCGTGTCTATCTCTATGCCCTTCTTCACGATTATTTTGTCCCGGTACTTTTCGGAGGCCGAAAGCAGATCCTCGAAGTACCCCGACAGGTCTTCCGTGAGTTGGGAGCACTTCACACTGTTGTGCGAGTAGTGATCCGTAATCCCCACAGACTTTAAACCCTTTCGGACACAGTAGTCGAGTATGCCCTCTATGCTGCTGTAGCCGTCGGACCACGTGGAATGAATGTGAAAATCTACACTAGCCAACTTCAAAACGGAAACCTCAAGATTTAGCTATTACCAGTTAATTCCTTTTTGTTCGTTTTGAACCGTAGCGTGGGTAACACTCGCGGCAAGCATCTTGAGAGTGGAGACTTCAAATATTAAAAGTTTGTGCAGTCAACCGAGACATGTTTTCATGGACAAGCGTCAGGAACGAGTCTCACCACTGATAAGCTCTTCAATAAGCAGGAGAGAGAGAAAAATCGTGAAAAAACTTATATTAATAGTTGAACATATCAAGAGTTCAAGAAGACACGAGGGAACCCGGAAGGGAAACCCCTACTTGGGCGTTCGCAAAAGGCCCACTCAACAGAAACCCTGGTGAGAGGGTTTAGAGGTTGAAAGCCTGAAACTGATAGGAAGGATAAGTATGGTTAGAAAAGTGGCTATAGTTGGCACCGGGCAAACAAAACACGGCAAGAGACTAGATGCGAGTTTTCCAGAGCTGATTTACGACGCTGTTAACAAGGCTCTTAATGACGCCGAACTCCAAATTGAGGAGATAGACGCCGTTGTAACCGGCTCCATGCCCGCACCCATGGAGGGAGTTAACGCACCACACCTCTACTGGGGCTGCGACCCAGCCGGGGCGGCTCAAAAACCCTTGATGCGTATTGCCACCTGCGGAACCACAGGGATGTCGGTTGCTCACTCCGCGTTTTATCATGTTGCTTCGGGTCTCTTCGACGTGGTGTTGGCGATAGGGGCGGAGAAACAGTACGAGGGAGAACCGCAGGGGGTGATGACCACCGTTGTTGAAACAGCCTTCCAGCAGCCCTTCGTCGCCGGAGCTCCGAGCGTCTTCGCGATGCAGTCGAACGAGTACATTCACAGGTATGACATTCCTGAGGACAGGATTCGATTGGCTGCGGCTGAGGTTTCGGTGAGGAACCACAACGATGCGCTCGACAACCCCTACGCGCATATCCAGATAAAAATCACGGTGGACGACGTTCTGAAATCCAGAATCATATGCTACCCGGTCAGACTTTTGGATGTGTGTCCATCATCCGACGGGGCAACCGCGATCATTTTCGCCTCGGAGGAGAAGGCGAGGAGGATAACGGACACACCGGTGTGGGTGAAGGGTGTTGGGTACAGGGGTGACGAGTACTGGCTCGGTGACAGCGACAAGGTGCTCTGGGACTCAGCGATCGAAGCCGCCAGGGCGGCGTACAAGATGGCGGGAATAACGAATCCCCTGAAACAGCTAGATGTTGCAGAGGTTTACAACCCCTTCACGTTCCAGGAGCTCCTGTACTACGAGTGCTTTGGCTTCTGCGAAAAGGGAGAAGCTTGCAAGCTGGTGGAGGACAGGGTTGTCTTCAGGGGTGGTGAGCTGCCCTGCGATCCTTCGGGAGGAGTTCTCTGCACAAACCCCATAGGAGCCAGTGGTATGAACAGAGTCGCTGAGGCGGCTTTGCAGGTCCAGGGAAAAGCAGGAAAACACCAGGTTCCAGACGCCGAAACAACCTTCGCACACGCAATGGGCGGAACAGAGCAGCTCAACGGAGTAATGATACTGGGAAGAACACCTTAGTTAGGTATACATTTGTCTTGGTTCAAGAGAAAGAGCAGAAGAGCTATATACCAGTTGTACCCGTATCTCTGCTAATTGGGAAGTTCCCTTAGCCTTTCTCTCGACCTTTCTTCTTTCTTCTCTTTGTAGTTATCACTCCAAAAGAATCAACTGCTGGTGATTTGGGAAAATAAGGTTCCAGATTCCAACACCACCTTTTTGATACTCTCGATTAGTTTTTATTTAGTTTCTTGATATTTTTCGAAAGCGATTCTGGCAGCTTCTGTTTTCTGGTTCCAAGAAAAGAGCGTTTGTAGGGTTTGGGTTCCGGTGCCTACTCCGATCTCAAGAACCCTGTTTCCCTCCGCCTCTATGAGGTCGACGATATGCTCCCGGATATCTCCCAATTTTCCCCACCCTAGCCAGCTTATTCCCTTATCATCGTTCCGGTGCGGATTCCAGAGCCTTCATGTAGGCATAACTCGTTTTTCAAGCCCCCAGCAAGTCTCAATAATTAAGACCTAATCTTCTCATTTACTCCTTTGGTGTAGTGGTTTATGCTCAACATGTACCCAAAATTTCCAGCTCCTTTAAGGGTGGGAATTATAGTCGAGCAGACACTTTCGTTTGGTCTGTGCAGCCAGCCTCTTATTTATCCGTTTTCCACTTCCCGTTATCTTTGTATGAAGCTTGTAAGCTTGGGTATGACCTCGTCTGGTTCTTTTACCGGCGGTGAGCGTATGTTTTCTATAAGGGCGTACACCGCTGGCTCCGTGGCTTTTGGGAGCCCGTACATCTGGATTTTCTCCACATCTTCCTCGGTGTCTAGTAGCTCGGCGACCCTTCTGGGTTCGAATATGCTAAGCGCCTTTGTGTGAAGTTTGCGTGTTTTTTCGTCGGATTTGGAGCCTACTGTGACGATTCTCACCGGCGGGTTGAGGAACCTGTCCAACGCCATTGCGTACGCCGCTGCGTGCAGCCCGTAGGACTGGTAGGTTTTCGTGAAGAAGGACAGCGTGACTTCAGCCACGGCGTGGTAGACATCGTTGCCTGTGAGGTTGTGCAGCGTGTTGAACGTGCCCGCTGCCAACCCGTTCTGCGTGATTGTTTTTCTCCTGTTCTTGAGGAGACCCACCGCGTCGGCGCCCGGGAGAATGTCGAATACTCCGCCGTTTTTCATGTCGACGAAACTGTCAACCATGAGGTCAGCCACCTCAAGGGCAAGCTCGAGATACGCTCCCCCACCCAGCGTCTGGTAGGCGTCAATGAGGGCTCTGGTAAAAAACAGGTGGTCGCTGAGAAGACCAGTCACTCTGGGCTTTCCATCAAAGTAGTGGTACAGTCCGATACCCTTCCGATAAAGCTTTTCCGCGAGGAAGTCTAGGGTTTTGACCGCGTGGTTTCTGCAGTCCTCTAGCCCCAGTGTGGCGTACGCATCCAGGTAGGCTGAAACCATTAGGGAGTTCCAGTTGGTATAAACTGTTTTGTCCACGGGTGGGGGAGATGCTTCCGCTCTTTCTTCGCCGCTAAGCTTGTAGTATTGCTCGTCGGAGGCTTGGCTACCGTAAAATCCCCCATTCTCCCGAGAGAGAGTTGAATCAACGTACCGTATGATCCCAGTGGCGGTTTCGGCGTATTCCATCCTTCCCGTAACCTGGTAAGCGTGTAGATAGTTTCTGAGGAGCTGGGCGTTTCCATTAAGCATTTTCTCGTAGTGGAGAGTTGACCAGTCCTCAGTGACCGAGTACCTGAAGAATCCCCCCTCAACCTTGTCGTGGATGTTTCGGGTGCGCATCTCGTCCAGAGTCTTCGTGGCAATGTACAGGAGAACATCGTCCTTTGTCAGCTGGTACTGCGCAAGCGCCAACTCAACCGCATCGCACATGGGGAGCTTGGGTTGAGAACCAAAACCACCATAGGTTGAGTCAAAATCATCAACAAGCATGTTTATGATGTCCTGGACTATGGATTCTGAGGGTTCCAACAGCACGGCTGACGCGGTTTCAGCCTCGGCTCGAATCCTCCCAAGGGCCAGTACCTTTTCATTTATTTTGTCCTTGTTCTTCTCGTAGAAATCAATCACCTGCCTAATCATGGTTTTGAGCTTCTCAGGCGGAATATAAGTCCCTCCAGTAACCACCTCCCCTTCGGGCGTCAGAAACGCGGTTGTGGGGGAGCCCCCGAAGTTGTAGCGCTCCGCGATGTCCGGCCTCCTGTCAATGTCGACACGCACCGGGACGAACCTGGTGTTGATGGACTCCACAATGTCGGGGTCGGAGTAGGAGGTTTCATCCATGATGCGGCACCACAGACACCACGAGGCTGAGAGGTTGAGGAGCACCAACTTCCCCTTCTTCTCGGCTTCCCGGAACGTCTCCTCATTCCACTCTCGCCACTTAACCTTGATTCCCTGCGGTTTAACCAAACCAATCATCACCGAGCCTTCGTTCGCTATACAGAAACTTACAACGAAGTATCCGATAAAAACAGAGAGTAGAGGATTAAATATCTTTGGAACCTTGTTCTATTTCCCTTTTTGCTGGCGTGTCGGCATTTTGACGATTCCACTCATAGTTTTTTATAATTTTGTTATATTAGAGTTCGTCTTTTTTGGGCGCTACGACATTTAACGTGAACCCTCGACTCGCAGAAGATAAAGTTTAAATTGCCTACCTATGAGGATTATTGTTCACCCAAATCGTATGGGGTAAAAGAAGTTGAACTTGAAATACGTGAAAATCGGTATCATATTGGCACTCCTCGGCGGCATCCTAGGGATCATAGGGTTCTTCGGAACGCTCCTGATCCCCGCTGACTTACTAGCTTCGCTAATGCCAAACACGCTCTTTGTCATACTAGGGTACCTGAGTCTACTCGCCTCTATTATCATCACCGTTCTCATGCTGTGCATCGCGGCGCAGAAACTCTTAACCCACCTCAACACCATACTCATCCTGGGGATCATACTCGGCATCATCGAACTGCTGAACATAAGCTTCCCATACCTAGGTCTCCTGGGCGGAATACTGGTGATAATAGGCATAATCTTGGCAAAGATTGGGCTGAAACCGGAACCTGAGCCGGCGAAACCAGCGAAAACGGCTAAGAGGTCAAAGGCAAAGAAGGCTAAATAAGTAGGTTACACGAGCGCAAACACTCTCCTCTCATTTTATTTTATTCTTTATTTCTCACTGTTTTTGGGTGCGGATAGTTTTATATCCTTCCGACTCGTACGTTCCATGTGAAGAAGGTTGATTTGTTGTGTAATCGTTCCAGCAACGGCAAATCTCTTTGGGTTGAGGAAGGAAGCGCTGGGAGTGTCTCTGGAGAGATTATTATTCCACGGGGTAAAACGCACGTGTTTTATGCTGCGGTGGAGTAGAAAAAAGAAAGAAAGAGGGAAAAAAGATTAGTTTAGCTGTTTTGGGCTTACTCTTTTGATAACAGGGGGTGAAGAGATTGATGGATTCGTTGGCGTTGAAGACATACGCGATTAGGATTAAGACTGAGGAGAGGGAGTGGGGCGGAGGAAACATCACAGAGAGGAAGATAAAGTGCCCTAAAATGAAGGGGAAGGAGGTCCTCTTCAAGTGTGGAAAAGACGAATGCAAGTACTTCCAGAAGCGTCTCTTTTCCCTCGTTTTCTGTTCACACAAAGATGCGCGGAACTACTCGGTTTCCCAAGAGGAGCTGAGTGAAGTTATGGCGAAACTGGATCACAATTTTAAAATGTTTCGACGACACGGGCTAAGAGGGGAAGAGTAGGAGCCCAAACAGTTGGAAAAGGGGGAAGCCTGTATAAGCGGTAAGGATTTCCAAACCGTAGAACAAGTTCAACGTCTGTAGAATTGGGAGTTCTACCGCTGAAAATTCAGGAGGAAACCAGACTTTATTTTTTGTCTTTTTTGTTCTTAGGCTTTTTCTTAACTTTTCTTCTGCCCTTCTTCCCCATAGTTTTCACCTCAAGATTTCTCAACACTCTCCAATCGAATTCCAAGTGCATTGAGTAATACTTCTCCTCCGTCTTTTTATGTACTGTGGTTGTGCCGAACGATGAACACCAACCGCCTCTTCAAACTAAACGCCAACCATACATGTAGCCCCTATATTACTCGTTTGGAAGTGAGGTTCCCGGGGATGGGAAGGGAATCAAAAAGATCTTTGACGCCTTCTCTTCCAGATTATATTTAAATAAACCCTTTGCGGGATAATGTTAAGTAGGATTTGTAAGGCGCTTTCCAGCTTCAGGGTTGGGTTTTAGATGAACATCGCGGTGCTTGTTTCGGGTAGGGGTACAAACCTTCAGGCAATCATAGACGCTGTTGAGTCGGGATACATCAAGGCGAACATCAGTGTTGTAATCAGCAGTCGGAAGGACGCCCCGGCTCTTAAAAGGGCGCGAGACCATGGAATAGAGGCGCTGTTTATCGACCCGCAGGACTTCTGGAAGGACAAGGAGCACAAGGAGGAGAGGAGGGTCGAGTACGACAAGAAGATTATTAGGGAGCTTGAGAAGAGGAACGTGGACCTCGTGCTTCTCGCCGGCTACATGCTGATGCTTAGCCCATACTTTGTAAACAAGTACAAGAACAGGATTATGAACATACACCCCTCTCTGCTCCCGGCGTTCCCAGGTATAAACGCCCAGAAACAGGCGTTAGAGTACGGCGTCAAGTACACAGGCGCCACGGTGCACTTCGTCAATACGGAACTGGACCACGGGCCCATCATACTCCAGGACGTTGTACCGGTCCACGATGATGATACCGTTGAAACCCTTTCGAACAGGATTCTTGAAAAGGAGCACAAAATCTACGTGGAAGCAGTCAAACTCTTTGTTGAGGGAAAACTGAAAATTGAGGGAAGAAGGGTAAAAATTCTAAAAAACAGTTTAGAAAAGTAATCTTTCCAGGTAAGGAGTGAATGAAGATTTGGTTCGCAGCTCAGGATAAACACAAATTCGTGGAGTTATCTATTCTCAGAGGATGGTTAGCACTAGTTAAGGATTTCTTTTCTCTTCACTGATTTCTTGTTTGCGTAGGAACTCGTAGTACTCAATCATCCTTTTTATTGCCTTGGCCGCCCTTGTCATTGTGGGTACAACGGATACTCCCCTGGCATCGTAGAACCTTCTGAGGAAGGTTGCTTCGCGTTCGCTGAAGGCGGGTAGGAGCGCCATCACGAAGGGCTTCCCGAGCTCATTCTTTATGTAGTCTGCTGCTTGGCGGATGGTTTTGCGCAGGTTAAAGTACCACTGTGGATTCCGGTTGCGTTTGGCTATGCTTCTGAAGCGGTCCAGCATCTCGAAAATCACAAAGTCAATGTTTTCTTCAGCCGCCGCCAACTTGACGACGTCTGCTATGTTTGCGAACCTGAAGAACGCCGAGGGAATGTCCAAAGGGTTTCTGGTGCTGATCCCCGCAACCGGCACCATCTCCTCGATTTTTCTCTGAGTTTCCCTAGGCAGGAGAGGGATTTCGAGACCCATTTCAACGGCCTTATCCGTTTCGGTAACGCTTTCCCCACCGCTGAAAGACACAATTAATCCCCTTCTTCCCTTGGGGGGAGGGTTTTTCAGAAACACGAGAAAGGTGTCTATGAGTTCTTCAACGTCCCTGATGCTTATAGCCCCTATCTGCCTCATGGCGGCCTTCCAAACGTTTCCCGACCCCGCGAGGGAACCGGTGTGCGAAGAAACCGCAACCGCACCCCTTTCGGTTTGACCGCCCTTCCACACTATCACCGGTTTATTTCTAACCGCCTCTCTCAGGGCTTCGAAAAGTCTCCTCCCACGCCTGCTTCCCTCAATGTAGGTGGCTATGATTTTTGTCTTTGGATCCTCTGCAAGGTACTCCACAAAATCAGGGTTGTCCAGATCAACCGCGTTTCCGTAGCTGACAACCTTGCTGAACCTGACCCCCCTCATTCTTCCGTGGTAAACCACCTGCTCGGTTAGCGCGCCGCTCTGGGCAACGAACGCGACGGGGCCGGATTGTCGGGGAAAACCCGGCAAGAAGGACATACCGCTCTCCGGGCAGTATACGCCCATACAGTTGGGCCCTATTATCCTCGTGTTTCCCTTTCTTGCAATTCTTAGGAGTTCCTGCTCCAGCTTCCTTCCTTCCTCGGTTCCAGTTTCGCTGAACCCCGAGGTGAAGAAGTGAACCGTTTTAACCCCTTTCTCTACACACTCCCGCATAACATTAGGAGTGTACTTCGCAGGGACGGTGACCGTTGCGAAGTCTATATCATCCTTGATGTCGAGAACGCTTGCATAGCACTTAAAGTTTAGGATCCTGTCCCTGTTCGGATTAACCGCGTAGACTCTACCCTTAAACCCGGTAGTCACCGGACCCAGCAGGTAAAAAACAGAACCCTCGTTAACTCCTATGATGGCTATGGTCTTGGGGTGGAACAACCTCTCGAAGTACTCAAACCGCTCAGGGTCCAAAAATACCACCTGTAACCGTTGTTACCAACACAAATCAGAGGTCTGCGTTTATATAATTTTTCGAGAAGGCCGAGGATAAACGCTGGTGATTTCCATCGGAGACGCAAAAGTTTTCTATGGGAGACGTTTTAAGAATTCGCCACCTTTCGATAAGGCATATAAGGGATTTGCTTTATACTTTCATTTATTAACTATCAAGCGTGTGAGGATGGTAGAGTATGAGTAGCGTTTTGAGAGCGTTGGAAGATGCTGTTGGCTCCGAGTACGTTTCCGACGAGGATTTTGTAACCTACGCCTACGCGAGAGGCATGGACGCCGCTCTACCCGCGAACCCTCCCGAATATGTGGTGAAGCCTGGAACCACAGAGGAGGTCGCAGAGGTAGTACGTATAGCAAACAGGTTCAAAATACCCATAGTTCCCCGCGGTGGGGGATGCTGCCTAACGGGCGGCTCGAAACCCATAGAGAAGGGAGGAATACTCCTAGACACCACAAGAATGCACAGAATAATCAACATCGACGAGAACACACTGACGGTTACTGTTGAGTGCGGAATAACGTGGGCGGAGCTCAACTCCAAGCTCAACGAGTTGGGCTACTACACCGGGAACCTTGGTCCTGGAAGCGGAATGTCAGCGGTTGTCGGGGGCGGGCTCTCGCACCACAGCGTGGGAGGCGGAGGCGGAGCGAAGTACGGCACTTGCAGCGAGCACTGCGTGGCGCTGGAGGTCGTCCTGCCCAACGGAAACACAATAAACACGGGTTCAAACGCGAGCGTCTACACCAAGGAGCCCTTCTGCAGGTTCGGATTCGGGCCAGACTTAACCGGCCTGTTCCTGGGGGACAACGGACTGCTCGGAATTAAGACCAAAGCAACACTTGAGATATTCCCGAGGCCGAAGTATCACGCGGCGAAAACATTCACAATAGAGGAACCCTCAGCCGAGAACGCGGCGAAAATCTGGCTAGCATGGAGGAAGAGGGGAGACCTCGGAATCTACGACTCCCAGTGGTGGCCCCTGATAATGGTCCTCGGCCTACAGTTACTCCTTGATGTCCCACCGATAAAGCCGTGGGTGGGGCTGCAAAAGGCGGTGTTCTGGTACACAATGGAGGCCGAGACGGAGGAGCAGCTGGAAGCAAACATGAAGATCGTAGACCAGATATGTAAGGAGCACGGCTGCGAGGAGATGGGCCCCGAAATCAAGGACGGAAACATAGCCAAGTGGCACTACGAGGAGCAGGGCCACTGGCTGAACTGGCACAGCCTGTGGGGAGGAATGGGCCCCGGCTCGGTCCCGCTGACAACGGAGCACCACATCGCGATCCACAGGGTTCCCTACATTAGCCAGAAGCTCGACGAGTGGGAGGCGGCGCACAGGGCTGAGCTCGACGCGAACGGGGGAATGCAGACCGGCATATCAACAGCCATTCTGTGCGGGCACACCACGGTTGAGGTTGACTCCGGACTCATTGGATGGGACAAGCCCGAGTACAGGGAGAAGAACCTCGAGCTCTGGAAGAGCCAAATAGAGATGCTGCTGAGAGAGGGTGCAATGCCCTACATGGTGGGAGAAATGTACAGCAAGGGGCTGATCGACACGGAAGCCTTCAGCGGAACCTACTACGAGTTTCTGAAAAACGTAAAACAGGCCCTGGACCCCAACAGGATTCTCAGTCCAGGCAAATTCTACCTCTAAAGGGAGGAATGCGAATGGCAAAGATGGAAAACACAAAGAAGCTTTCGGACATGGTCTACGCATGCTCCGGCATCGGCGACTGCAGAATAGCCTACAGATGGGCTGTGGGCAGGTACGGGGTCTGCCCGGTTCTCGAACACTCACCGCAGTTCGACCCCTTCTACGCGAGGGGAAAAATACGCATCGCAAAGGGACTCATAGAAGGGGAGCTTGAACCCAGCGAGGAGCTGGCAAAGGTGCTGTATCAGTGCACCACCTGTGGGAACTGCCACTCCGCCTGCCACCAGAGTATGTGCGAGTACATTGAACTTCCGATAAGCAGGTTCATTGACCACACCAAGCTCTTCGAAGCCATGAGAGCGGACATGGTTGAGGAGGGCCTGGGGCCCATGCCGAGGCATAAGGAACTCATGGAGTGGACCAAGAAGGAGCACAACCCATACATGGAGAAGCATGAAGACCGCATCAAGTGGATACCCGAGAGCAAAACAATCCCCCAGAAAGCGGACCTAGTTTGGTTCATGGGGTGCACTGAACCCTACAGAGAGCCGGAGCTGGCCCAAGCGTTTCTAAAGATCCTCGAGGCCGCTGGTGTGGAGTTCGCAATTATACACCCGGAGGAGTGGTGCTGTGGGTCGATATTCTTCAGAACAGGCGTGTGGGGCCTGGCCGAGGAGCTAGCTAAGCACAATATAGAGGCGCTCAAGGCTTCGGGAGCGAAAAGGGTTGTGATTCACTGCGCCGGGTGTTACAGGACGATAGCCAAGGATTACCCTGAACACTTCGGAGAGCTTCCGTTCCAGGTGGTTAATGCCGTGGAGCTAATAAGAGACCTGATGAAGGAGGGCAAGCTGAAGCCGAGTGAGGCCAACGTGAAGGTCACTTATCATGACCCGTGCCACCTGGGTAGACACATGGGAATCTACGACGCCCCCCGAGAGATACTGGAGATGATGCCCGGGGTTGAACTCGTGGAGATGAGGAGAATAAGGGACGCCGCCTGGTGCTGCGGCGCCGGCGGAGGGGTAAAAAGCGGGTTCCCGGACCTTGCCGTTGAGATAGCCAAGGACAGAATTAAAGAGGCGGAGGAGACCGAAGCCGAACTAATCGTTACGGCCTGCCCCTTCTGCGTCAGGAACCTCAAGGACGCTTCGGAGGCGCTCAACTCCAAACTAAAGGTTATAGACATAGTAGAGCTGCTCGCGGAGAACCTAGGCTGAGAAACTCTTCACTCCTTTTTTCTCTTTTTCCCTGCTTCGTTCGCTCGGTTTTTGGTAGATTGGTTCTATGTGTTGCGAAGCTTGGATTTTTCTCGCGGCTTCAATTTTTGTTGGAGCTAAGGCTAAGTGCTCATCTGATTAAGAGGGGTAATTTAAATAAGTGTACATTTCCCAGTTACAAGATAATAGCAAAACGGAATGATAGAGATGCGCAGCAAGGTTGGGATGGTTGTCAGGAAGGGGTCTCAGATAGCTGTTTCGTCAACCGAAAAGGTTTCAAGGTTTCTGGAGGGGAGAGGATACTCCGCCTACTTTATTCACGGGGCGGACGACGTGCAGGATGATACTCTCCTCGTAATTTCGAACGGGGGGGACGGAACGGTTCTGAAAGCAGCAAGAATAGTTGTGAAGAGCGGAAAGGATGTTCCCATTTTCCCGCTCAACTCGGGAACCGTGGGTTTCCTCACAGAGGTGGACGCCCGCGAAGCGATACCAGAACTCGAAAAAATCCTTGAGGGACAGTACAAGGAGGAGACCCACAGGGTTCTCGACGTGTATCTAAGCAGCGAGTACATGGGATTCGCTGTTAACGATGTGGTCATCACCAGCGAGCACGGAAGAATACTCAGCGGGAAACTCTTTCTAGACGATATCCTCATCTCCTCCATAAGAGGAGACAGAATCATCATCGCGCCGCCCTTGGGGTCAACCGCCTACAATCTCTCGGCCGGAGGGTCGATAATACACCCCAAGCTCGAAGCGATGTCCATAACGTGCGTGGCGCAGTTCTACACGACCAGGTTCTTCCCCCTCATAGTCCCGATAGAGAGCGAGGTGAAATTCGTTATAGCACACACACCCTCCGAGAACTACGTTGTTCTGGATGGGCAGATGGCGGAGGTGAACGGGAAGAGAATATGGGGAGGACAAACCATAAGGGTAAAGGTCTCCGATAAGAAATTTAAACTCATTTACACCGAGAGGTCTTTCTACGAGAGGATAAACAAGGTGATTCTGACCCAGCAGGAGAGAAGCACCTGGCTTGAACCCGTTCCGGGAGACATCTACTGAGCCGTGGAAACCCTCTTTTTCTCCCAAACCATTGCTGTTAGAAAGCCACCTAATCCCGCAACTGAGACTAAGACGCCAAGGAGCATTAGGAATCGTAGCACATTATTTTCTCGCGGAACGAGAATCGACTCCGTGTCATAAAAGTGTAAGCAGAAGTGCAGAAAAGCCACACGGTCGGTGGAGTTGTGGATCACAATGTACACTCTTCCCCCCTTCAGGGAAACAGCGTAGAAGCAAGCAGCCGTTGACCAGAGGGTTGAGGAGAGGGGGGAAAAATTGGGCGCACCCGAAACGAATCTTAGAAAGTTCTCCTCATCGAGTACGTAGATGTGGAAACGCTCACTCGACTCGTAGGAACCTCCGATAGTGTCACCAACAGAAGTGTCCAGAACCTTAACAAAGTAACCCTTGGGGGGAAGAAAGAGATCCTCAGCCTTAGCCCACGCCTGCGTACCGCTAACCGGACGAGCCTCAAAAGTGTAGTAGTTTGAGAAGAGAACCGTAAACGCGAATAGTGTGAAGCCAAACATCACCAGAAGAAGACTAAACCTTTTTAGACGCCTAAACTCCTTTCACCACCAACTCCTTTTCTCAGCACTCCTGCTTTACAAAAATAGGAAGCAGAGGGGGAACCCCTAACGTATCATTTTTCTGGTTTCTATACTAGGTTGATGGACAGCCATCAGTTTTGCTCTAAGCGGATTGCGCCGGCTGTGCAGACGGCTACGCACCTGCCGCACCCTGTGCAGTTGTCCTTCACCCTCGCTTTGTCCTTAACAATTTCTACGCCCTTTTCTGGGAGTGGGCACTCGAACAGGCAGAACGCACACCCGGTGCACTTGTCCGGATCGATAATTATTCTCATCAACCCATCGCTTCGCGTCCAAATTTTTCCGATTTAGGATTTTAGCAGCTGGTTCGCTATCACCATTCGTTGAACCTCGCTAGTCCCCTCGTAGATTTCAAGCACCTTCGCGTCCCGGTAGTACCTTTCAACAGGGTAGTCCTTCATGTATCCGTAGCCACCGTGTATCTGAACCGCGTTTGAAACCACCTGGGTGCAGATCTTCGACGAGTAGAGCTTCGCCATAGCGACTTCCTTCGTGAATCGCACCCCCTTGTCCTTCAGGAACGCTGCTCTGTAGGTTAGGAGTCGGGCTGTCTCTATCTGGGTCGCCATTTCCGCTAGCATGAACTGGATGGCTTGGAACTTGGCTATCGGCCTGTTGAACTGCTCCCGCTCCATTGAGTACTTGAGAGCCTCCTCAAAGGCCGCCTGAGCAAGGCCCACAGCTTGTGCCGAGGCACCTATCCTCGCGGAGTCCAGGGTTGCCATGGCTATTCTGAAGCCGTCGCCCTCCTTTCCCAGAAGATTCTCCTTCGGTATCCTGCAGTTATCAAATATCAGCTCGGAGTTAACCGCCGCACGCATTCCCATCTTGTCCTCTTTGGGACCCGCGGTGAACCCGGGCGTTCCCTTCTCCACTAGGAAGGCGCTTATGGGTTTTCTCTTCTCCTCCTCAGATGTGGGCGTCGCTGCGAAGACGAGGGCGACACCCGCCACCGGCCCGCTGGTGATGAATATTTTGCTCCCGTTAAGCACGTATTCGTCTCCGTCGGGGACTGCTGTGGTTCTTATGGACTGGGCGTCGCTTCCCGCTCCCGGCTCGGTTAGCGCGAAGGCGCCGATGATTTCACCCTTCGCTAGGCGGGGGAGAAACTTTTCCTTCTGCTCCTCGGTTCCATACTGCGCGATTGGCTGTGCGCAGGCGGAGTTGTGAATCTGCAGGGTTAACCCGATACCGCAAACCACCCTGGATATCTCCTCTATGAGGATCGCGTAACTTACCGTGTCGAGTTCTGAGCCTCCGTACTCCTTGGGAATCTGCGCGCCCAGGTATCCCTGCTCCGCCATTTTCTTTATCTCTTCCCATGGAAACTCCGCTTTTTCATCCATTTCGCGGGCGCGGGGGGCGAGAACGGTCTCAGCGAACTCCCTCACGGTGCTCCTAATCAGTTCCTGTTCTTCCGTTAATTCGAAATCCATAACAACACCTCAAAACTTGAAGAAGGGTTGATTTTCAAGTCATACAAGCTAATGAAATTCTGGAAGTGACCTAGCTTATATACTTAATGCCTCCCTTACTTTTAAAAGGAACCGGAGATTGCACGAGTGCGATGGTAATAAGCTGTGTGTGAATCCTAAATTTGCCGTCTCTCAGCTCTATTATTCTGGAATCCAACAGTTGTTCGAGAGCGTCGCTGAGCGTATGCTCATCTATTCCCAATTCTCTGGCCAGGTCCTCTCTCGTTAATCCAACCCTTTGGACCATGAGTTCGAGGACCCTTCCAATCGCGGTGTTTGAGTCGCAGCCCAGAATGTCGCAGATCTTACGAGCTTCGGGGTACTGTAGGTTCAGTGAGTTTATGTTGTACTCGTCCTCGTCTAGGGAATCGAACCACCCTGCGAACGCGGAGAATCGCCCTACGAGTGAAAGCTGCGCCAGGGCAACCTTCTGCTCGTTAACAAATTTCAGAATGATTGATATGCCAGTTGACACCCGCAAAACGAGAAAGTTCCCTGTTGAGAGGAAATCGCCAACCTTCAGGAGGGGGGAGAGGTGGATTAGCTCCGAGATTATCTCCTCTTCGTTAAAGTTTTCTCGGTAGAGTATTTTGCCTGAGTTCGTCACCACAGCTCCGCCGAGTGGCCTTCCGGCGCCACACTGCGCGAAAACATTTTTGAAAGCCAGTTCAGGGTTTATCTCCAAATACACCACCCGGAGACTATGATTGTGCCGGCTGGGTTTCTCCTCAGAAGCCTTTAGTTCGACCCCTTACTTATGCTGAGATAAGTCGACACGAGCACGTTCACCAGGTGCTTTAGAAGTTCCTCGGTTCCATCACCATACAGCGCGGAGGTTTCGAAGTACTCGATCCCCAGTTCTTTGCAGAACGCCTCTGCCTCATCTGTTGAAACGTGTCCTTTATCCGGTTTTCGGATGTCTATTTTATTTCCAACTATTATCTTGGGAATATCGTCGACTTTTTCCTGCTTGAGCATTCTTAACCATTCCTTGATGCCGTTGAGGGTTTTCGGCTGAGTGACATCGAACATGAGGATCGCCGCCTTGGCACCCTTGTAGAATGCGCCTGAGATTTCGCGGAACTGAATCTGGCCCCCGATGTCCCAGAAGTGAAGGGAAATCTCCTGTCCAGAGAGTTTAGCGTCTATGAGGCCGAAGTCAATGCCGATTGTGGTCTTGTATATGGGGTCAACTAGTCCCTCGGTGTACCTGTTTTTGATGGTGGTTTTTCCGACTCCGCCGTCGCCGAGAAGAAGGACTTTGAAAACGAATTTATCAGTCATTCGTGTTACCTCACTCACCACGCTTGTCGCTGTGAGTTTGCTTTTTTCCGCTAATAATAAATAGCTTTTGTCCCTTATGAGTTTTTATCATATTGTTATAATTCAGTTTGATGGGGTTTTGATTCTTGATACACGCTTTGCTCGTTATCACCCAAGACGGAATGGGTCACCTCGTTCACGATGACGGTTTGAGCATCAACTTCACCCTCTTTTCTGGCATGCTTATGGCCCTGAACAAGTTTCTCACCCAGGTCTTCGGAAAGGAGCACATCTACAGGGAGATAGAGCTCGGAGTGTACACGCTCCTACTCAAGGAGACGGATAAAGGTCTCTGGGTTTGCATCCACGATGTCTCCGACAACATGGAGCTCATGTACTCTAAGCTGGACCAGCTGGTCAGCCTGCTTGAGGGCACGGTGGACTTCGAGAAGGAGATGAAGGCGACCGTTGAACTCGACAGCAGAACCAGAAAAAAGATAGAGAAAATCATCAAAGTGAAGGTTGTGCCTCAGAGCCTCCAAGAGTACATCGACAGGGAGATTAGGTGGCTGTCTGAGGGGCGGATGATAAACATTGTTCTTCAGAACGTTTACCTCGTTTCGATGGAGGGAGGCATAGCAGCCAGTTGGGAGAGAGAACCCAAACCAGATCTCGGCATCCGCTACGCCTGCCTAAACATGCTCAAGAGCGTGCCGAACAAGTCCAACCTGAAGCTCGAGTTCTCAAGCAGTTACGAGACGGGCACGGAAGAGTGGCGTTTAAGAAGAATCGGGGACAGCGACTTTTTCCTCTTCATAAGAGCTTTCATGAACGAGGGTTCAAAGGCACTCTTCGAGATTCTAATCGACAGAATTGTTCTCGGCCTTATGAAAGTA
>JAUQYY010000299.1 GCA_030587505.1 Candidatus Sigynarchaeota archaeon | reverse complement strand
AAAAGATTACCAAAAACACAAAGATTTTGCGAATCTATCGCTTGGCGCCGCACTCCTTGCACTGGAAGCGCTTAACTCTCACCACCACGTCCACGAAGCCCTTCCTGGTGATGAGCCTGCAGTAGATCTTCGCGGTGGAGTCCTTCTTTATGGTGTTCTCCGAGCCGCACCTGGGGCAGGGCCTCTTCTCGGAGTAGACCTTGCCGTCGAAGGACTTAAGGTACTCCTGAGTCGCCCTGCGCAGGATGGGGAGTGAGGGGGAAGGCTGCTTTCTGACCGGGGTTCTCACGGCAATCACCACACGGGGGAGCTAAAAGTTCACGCCGAGACATAAAAACCTTACCAAAGACCAAACATTCCTACACCGCCTGTTTATGTACACGATAAGTTTTAAAGGGAAGGGCGGTAAACTGCTTATTATGCCATAAACTGTTGTTGAGAGTGATACGTCTTGAGTCGTAGGAGAGATAAATCACGTGCAAGGGATACATGGCGTGAGAAGAAATGGTACACCATAATCGCCCCGCCATATTTTGGTAATATTGAGGCAGGTGAAACCATAGCGAATGATCCTCAGAAACTGTTGGGTAGGGTTGTGGAGACCACGCTGTATGATGTAACTGGAGATTTCTCCCTCGTGCATGTCAAGCTGTTCTTCAAGATAATTGATGTCAAGGGAGACAAGGCTTATACAGAGTTTAAGGGCCACGACCTCGCCAGAGACTATCTGAGAAGCCTGGTGCGTAGGGGAAGCAGCAGGGTTGACGGGATATTCGATGTGAAAACTAAGGATGGTAGGCTTCTGCGGGTCTCGGCGGTTGCTTTCACCATCAATCGTGCTAAGACTAGTCAGGAGAAACTTAGTCGAAAAATAATGCACGAGATTGTTACGGAGAAAGCTAAGCAGCTCGACTACGGTGAGTTCGTTCAGGAAGCGGTTCTGGGGAAGATTGCTTCCGAGATTTACAACAAGGCAAAGAAGGTTATTCCTCTAAGGAAGTGTGAGATTAGAAAATCCAAGCTTTTAACCAAGTCGAAGACTCATGGCAGAGCGGTTCGTAAAAAGGCTGAAGAAGTGAAGGAAGCTCCGGCAGCCGAAGAGAAGGAGGCTGCTGCTGCTTAACGTTTTGCCTATTGCTTGTTGTTAATACTTTTAATACCCTTTTTAGGGTAGGCAGGTGTATAAAATGCCCGAAAAGTGTATTAGATGCGGATCAACGGATGTAGAAATTGTGATGAAGCAACCTACATCGAAAGGGATGAAGTATACCTACAAGTGTTTAAAATGTCATCAAACATGGTCTAAGGAGAAAAAACTCTAACGTTCAAGTGCTTTTTTCTCCTCAGCTAGGGGAATCAGACTCTCGGCGAGACATAAACTCGCGAGTATGTCGTCTATTGTTGAAAGTAGCGTTTCAACTCTGCAGTCGCAGTCAACAATTATTTTCGCCTCTCCTCCTCTGGCGGTCATATCTATTGACATGTTCCTTGGAAGCGGCTTGTTGTCTGGTATGAGGGATTTTGTTATGGTTTCTGCATGTTCCTGGTTCCCGTATTCTATGTTAATTTTCACCCTCATTCGTGGCACTTTTTGCACCCAGTTGTTTTTTTATTATTTCGTTTAGGATTTTTAGGAGTTTGGATTCTGTACCGATGGGTATGTGTGCACCGGCGGCGATGTTATGGCCACCCGCCGTGGCCTCTGGGGATATCTCCTTCACTGCGGCTCGGAGCGCTGCCCCCAGGTCTATTCCTCGCTGCACCTGATAATCTGTGGCTCTAGCTGAGACTTTCACCATGCCGTCTCCGGACTCCGCGAATGCGATCACCGGCTTGTCCTGCGGGATTATCCCTGATGATATCGCTATGGATGCGATTGTTCCTATTATTCTGTCGTCTATGGTGCTACCTCCGTGAAAGCTCTGAAGGTACTCCATCTGGCTCACCGTTCCTGGCTTTTGGAGCCAGCCCATGTACCCTGCTAGTTTCTCCCTGTAGTCTGTTGCGATGCTTTCAACCTCTTCCAGGGCTTTTTTCCTGTCTCCTAGGCATATGGCTACCCCGAGGCCGGGTTTCCTCATGCGTCCACACGCGTTTAGCAGCGCTGAGTACTCTCTCGCGTCTCTGAGTGGAGTCTGCTTCTCCTCTTTTGGGAGTATGTATATGACTCCGACTATGCTCTGTGCTTCTTCGGGGGTCATTTCTCCTGGCCCCAGCATGTACTGGATGAGTTCGGATACCAGCTTTGTTTTCTCGTCCTGTGAGAGGTCGGATATTGTTCTCCATCTACCATTGGTTTTTAATGGTATCCTGACCTTCTCTGTGAGAAACTTGAGGCATGCCCCGTGGTTGCCAGACAGTCCAGGTATGAAGGGGTCTGTGGTGTATTCCAGTGCTGTAGCTATGGGTCGTGTTTCCCTTCCGAAGAGTCGGATACCCGTGGTTTCCTCAAGTACGCCTTTTTCTATGCCGTCCTTCACTATCACCGAGTTTATTCCTGTTAGGCGGTGCTGCTCCCCCTTGTCCTGCCTGTCTCCCAGCGCACCCACCACGGCGAGGGGTGCAAGGTTCATGTTCGACTCGTCGATGTTCTTTGCAACGAGATAAGCCATTCCGGCACCGCTTATTTGTGTGGCTCCGTCGACGCCGCACAGGTGGGGGTTTGCCTGAATTATAGTGGTCTCCTTCTCTGGAGGATGATGATCGATTATCACCACTTCTTCTGGTGGGAGGTTTTTCTCTATGATGTCCACTTGTCCGCTTCCCAGGTCTGTAAAAATAAAAACGCTTTCTTTAGATTCTTTGATTTCGCGGAGGTTTTCCTCTCTGAGCTGTTGAACTATTCTCAGATGGAAGTGTGCTCCGAGTTTAAGGAGTGTGGAGGTGATTATACCAGCGGAGGCGATGCCGTCCGCATCGAGGTGAGATATTATGCGAAAAAACTGGTCTTTTTCGTGTGCTTCTAATATTTTCTCTGAGGCTTCTCTACAGTTCTGGTAGAGCTCTGAAAACTTCTCGGTCAAAGTTTATTCTATCCTGTGCTTGTTTACCGGATAAGGGTGGCTGCTCTCTCTGGGTCGTACTTCCAGTTGGCTGGTAGGACTCCGCGGCGCTTGTAGTACTTTGACAGTCTGTGGATTTTTGCCTCTGTTTCTTGCAGTCCTCTTTTAGAATGCAGATCTTTGGGGTGCTCCTCCAAGTGTCTTCTTACCTTGATTGCTTTCTTTATGAGGTTTGTTAGGTCTTCGGGCAGTGAGGGTGTTAACCCGTTTTCAGCCAGTACCTGTGTTATCGATTTGCCCAAAACCGCCTTGACGAGTGGTACTCCGTACTGGTCCCTCAGAATTAACCCTATCATGGACGGTGGGTGTCCAGCTTTTGCGAGTTCGATAATCTTGTCTGTGACCCATTCTGGTGTGCGGTTAAACCATTCCGGCGGTTTTAGTACGGGTGGTCTTGTTGATCCCGATTTTCCTTTCGCCCTTGAATGCATTCTTGCCATATTTACCCTCTCTTAGTTTACTGTTCTTCGTAAGGGATAGAGAAAGAACCCCACCTTAAATAAATTTCGAAGCCTCCGGGGACTTGAGCCACTCTCCGAACTTCTTGAAGGCTCTTGTTCTGTGTGATATGGCTGCTTTTTCGGATATTTCCATTTCGGCGAAGGTTCTCCCGTCTCCCTCGTCTGGTATGAATATCGGGTCGAACCCGAATCCGTGTGTGCCTCGCGGCTCTCTGCTTATTTTGCCCCAGACCTCCCCCTTGAATGTTACTGTTTTTTCACCGTTGCAGAAGGCCACAACAGACTGGAAGTGGGCTGTTCTGTCCCGTGACTGAGACATCAGTTTCAGTATTCCCTCGTTTGAGATTGTTTTGAAAACGTACGAGGAGTAGGGTCCCGGAAACCCGTTCAGCTCCTCTACGAAAAGCCCCGCATCCTCCACAAACAGTGGCTTCTCTTGCTCCTCCCACGCCTTCTGCGCGCTGAAAACGGCTATTTTCTCAAGGTCTTCCGACTGTATCTCCAGTAACTTCATCGGTAAGTGCAGAAGGGAAATATCAAATTCTTTTAGGATTTTTTCAGCCTCTTCAACCTTCATAATGTTACCCGTCGCAAAGAAAATGGTTATCCTGCTCACGTATCCGCCTCCCTTGCTTTTTTCGTTTATCTCCCTTTTTTATCTCTCTTTGTGGTACCTTCCTCTCTTTTCAATCTCATACATTCTTTCGATGACGTCTTCGGACTTATTCATTGTTTTCCTGTATCCTTCAAGGACTGCTTGGAAGCTCTCCTCCGCGACAGCGTAATGGGTGCTTTGAAGAGCTCTGTTCATGAGGTGAAGGTCAACGCCCTGGTCCTCGATTCCCTGGGAATAGTCTCCGAGCCCAAAGTCGATGAAGAAAATGTTGGAATCGTGAAGAATCATGTTGGAAGTGGTTAGGTCTCCGTGGATTATTCCAAAGTTGTGTAAGCGCCCTATTAGCATTCCAATGCGGGTAAAAAGCCTCTTTCTCTCCTCCCCGTTCATTTCTCGGATAATCGTTTTGACGGGGGGGCCTCGGATGAAGTCCATTATTATGGTGGTGTTAACAAGATCGATGAAGTAAATCATGGGTGTGGGGACACCCGCTTTCCTAGCGTCCGAAAGCAATCGTGCCTCTCTTATTGTGCGATCCTTCCTCAGTTTTACATCGAGCTCCGGCACCCTATACGACTTGGGCACCCTCTTCTTCACTATAACCTCTCTACCGAACCACTCCTCCTTATACAGGTAGGCTTCGGCTCCCTTCCTGTAAGGTTCTACTCTGCTGCTAATCCCTAAATCCATGTGATCTCAACCTCGTCCAGACGCCACTTCGGACGCACAAAGCTTTCCTCCACGCTTATCGTCTGACCACTCATGTACGCAAGCAGCCCGGTCCAGGCAATCATCGCACCGTTGTCCCCCGCCAAATTACTCGGAACAACGTAGAAATCAGCGTCGTGTTCACGAGAAATCTCCTGTAGCATCTCCTGCAACCTCTTGTTTCTCCCAACCCCTCCAGTCAAAAGAACCTCTTTCTTACCCGTGTGCGCGACGGCTCTCTCCGTCACTTCCGCGAGCATAGAGAATGCGACCTCCTGCAGACTGTAGCAGAGATCCTCGACTCTGCACTCTTCGATCTTGCTAATGGCTGCTGTTAAGAGTCCCGAGTAGGACAAATCCATTCCCTTGACTGTGTAGGGTAAAGGTATGAAATTTTTTCCCTCTTTTGCGAGGCGCTCTATTTTACTTCCTCCAGGATGTTGCAGCCCGATCTCTCTTGCAAATACATCTAACATATTGCCTATTGCAATGTCTAGGGTCTCTCCGAAAACTCTGTAGCGCCCCTCGTCGAACGCCGTAACCATAGTGTTTCCTCCCGAAACATAGAGCGTCACAGGGTCCTTTACATTCATAGCTAGTTTACCTATTTCTACGTGCGCCACGCAGTGGTTTACACCCACCAGAGGCACGTTTAATAACAGTGATAAAGCTCTTGCCGCAGTTGCCGTGGTTCTTAAGCAGGGTCCTCAAGGGAGAAAGGGCGGCAATCCTTTTCTTAGCCCCGGACCCTGCGAGAAGGCCACCACGCTTATTTCGTCGGTGCCGATGCCCGCTTTTTCTAATGCTTCGCTTATGACTTTTTTAGCTACCGCTGTGTGGTGCTGAGCGGCTTCTCTCGGGTGTATCCCTCCCTTGCTGGGAACATATTCGTCCAACACGTTCGAGAGAATAACTCCCTCGTTGTTCACTATTCCAGCCGAGAAAGTGTGGGCTGTTCCTTCTAAACCTAAGCAATTGATAGACTTGCCTACTTTTTGGTTTTTCAAGTCTCTCCCAACCGAGAATTACGTTTTGAATTTTTTGGAGTTAAAACTAGGCCGCGGATAAGGAGCTTTCATTGTTCAGAAAAACTAACGGTGCTCTGCTGGTTTTCGGTGAGTGGAAAACTTCTA
>JAUQYY010000293.1 GCA_030587505.1 Candidatus Sigynarchaeota archaeon | reverse complement strand
GCCAAAAAACAGTCCCAGACGCAAAGCAAACACCTCCAGGCGCTCGTCTGAAAAAAGAAAAGGAAGTGTCAAACGATGATAGCTTTCAAAATCCCCGGGATTGGAGGAGTAGAGATAAAAAACGTGGTTTTTGATCTGAACGGAACCCTGTCGATGAACGGACACATTTCCCCAGAGGTGCAAAGAAAGATTCGCCAGCTATCCGGTAGGGTGAAAGTGGTTATACTTTCATCCGACACGAGGGGTAACCTAAAGGAATTAGCGGAAGAGCTGGGAGTTGACTGGCATCGCATCGAAAGCGAGCCCGGAGCTGAGAACCTAGCGAAGGAAAAGTTCGTGGAGAGGCTAGGTTCAGAGAACACGGCCGCCGTCGGAAACGGCAGAAACGATGAACTCATGCTAAAAAGAGCGAAACTGGGCATCGCCGTAATCGGAGAGGAAGGCGCCTGCCCATCAACAATCTTGAACGCCGACATAGTTGTTCTCAGCCCCCTCCACGCCTTAGAACTACTCCTAGATGCTCAGAAAATCGTCGCGACACTGCGGCACTAAACCCCAGAAGCAAGGCAAGTGAGAGGAGGCCCCGGCGTGCGCCCTCAGGAGTGCGGGTTACAAAAAGAAAAGGGGAACCGTTAAGGGTTGAGAAGACTGGGTTACTCCAGTGCTTGGCTTATTACTGTTATAAAGTCCTCTGGCGTTACGCCCGGAGTTTCTATTTTTTCCTCCTTGTAGAAGGTTTGAACGATTCGGCTTATCTTGTCTATGTCCGTTAGAACCCCGGTTAGCCTTTTCTCCAGTTCCGTCAGCTTCTCTTCGGGGTACATCCAGAAGTCTCCACTGAACATTATCTCTCTTATCCTGTTCTCGTCTATTCTTAGGGTTACTCGGATGAGGCCCCCGGGAGCCTTGTAGGCGGATTCGGCGACGGAGGCTGTGCTTGATATTTTCACTTTTCTCGCAAGGTCCGGGTGGCGCAGGAACGCCAGGTACAGCCACTCCTTGGAACGGTACTTCTTCCTCAGCTCTTCCATGGTTTCTTTTTCCCAGTCGGTGAGTTCTCCCTTTTTTAGCTTTATGTCGAGGGTTTCCTCGTAGTTTTTTATGAGTAGCTGTTTTATTCTTTCGCGGGGAACATCGTGTCCGAGTTCTCTCTTTATGGTGGTCATTCTCTCCTCCAGGCTTTTCGCCACCTTGTCTCGGAACTTTTCGCTCGGAACCTTCAGTATCCTGACCATCATCTCGAAGTCGAAGTCTATTATAACGTTTCCTGTCATTATGTTCACGATGTTGTCAAGGGTGCCGGCGCCGTTCCCGCTGATTTTTCTGCCGTTGACCTCGATGTCGTTTATCGGCTTGTACTGCGCGGGGATTCCGAGATCCTGGTAGGTTTTTGTGGGGGCTTCCAGGAGTCTCCGGAAGAATTCGCTTATCGTGGAGGGTATTTTGGGGTTTTTTCTGTGGACTATTATCTGGTAAAACAGCTGTCCCCGGTCAAGGTACACAGCTCCTCCACCCAGAATTCTTCGAACCACGGGTATTCCCTGGGACTGGCAGAAGGGGTAGTCTATTTCCTTTTCCAGCTCCTGGTGATATCCTATGCACACCAGTGGACTCTCCGGGTAGCAGAGAATGAGGGTGTCGGGAACCAGGTTTTTGCTTCTGGCCTGTGCAACCGCATCGTAGACGACTTGGGTGTCGATTGGGGGTAGAGCGTCCAGATTCAGGAGTCTCCACTCTTCCAACTCTTTTCAGCCTCGAGAATAAAAAGAGTGGGTGCGGGTTTATTTGAGTCTTTCCTCTATCTCTTTGTCTATCCAGGCTTTTATGGCGTCGCCGGTTACCAGGTTCGCCAGTTCCGGTTCGAGGTTTGTTGGCTCCACAACTATAAGCCACCCGTCACCGTAGGGGTCTTCGTTTATTATTGTCGGCTTCTTCTTCACCTCCGGGTTGACCTCTACAATCGTGCCGCTGATTGGGGCTCTCAGAGGACCGACCCACTTCCCTGTTTCTATGGAGCCGAAGCTCTTGCCCGCCTCGATGGTTTTTCCCTGCGGTTTGAGCCTCACGAACAGAATTTTCCCAGCTGTCGCCTGGCCAAAATCGTCGAAGCCGATCCTCGCCTTTCCGTTCTCAACCCTGACCCAGCAGTGGTCATTGTGATAGTAAAGATCGTCAGGAAGATTAACGGTAACGCTCTCACCTTCTAACTCAAACGTTATCTCCATACGCTACACCTCACAGAACACATACTATAATAGTTTATTAACAATTTTAGTGTTCTTCTAAATTTAAAACCATTATGCTAACAAATTACTGCCAAGTGATTGAAAACTTGGAACGCCCACCGCCAACCAAACACCAAGCGAGGGACAAAGGCTAAAGAAGGAATTCGGTATCTCAAAAAGGGAACAAATTTTTTGGCAGGAAGGTTTACAGAGCCTATTTAAGACCTCTGAGTCAGCTAGTCTCTCTGGAGCACCCTACATTCGGAGGGAAAGAATTTAGGTAGTGTGTTAAACGTGGATTTTTGGTTTGAAATATGTGAAGCCGGGGCTTTTGCGGATTTTTAACCGTGGAGGCTTTCCTAAACCGAGATTCTAGTGCGAAAGGTGTTGTACGTTCGGAATGTAGTGCAGGTAATGAGAGCTGAGCGAGGGGCTGAGGATGCTAGGGGTGAGATGAATAATTGTAATAAATGATATGGTATTTGTCCAAAAACGAATGGTACGCGTTCAAAACCCTTTAGAGTACAGGCAATAGCTGGAGGAGAAACTCCCAGGATTACGGGAACATTGTAATGCGCCTGGATTCTTTGGAATAGTTGACTGGTTCTATATGGAGAATATTTCGGGAGAGAAGGGTTTGTACGTGGGGTATAGGAGGAAGAGAGGTGAAGATTTTTTGAAGAGATGTAGGTCCAGATTCTGGGTGGGACGCGAGTTTAATAATATTGATTATTAGTAAAGAATAAGTTTAGAAAATAAGGTCAAATCTCAGCACCAGTTTAAAGAAGAAATCATGTGACAAAAGCATAATTCGATGTTCCAAGGAATAACTCCGTGGCACCGAAATATGTAAAGTAAAAAATTATAATTTCAAGTGAAAACACGTTACTTATAGTAGATGAATAGTAGTAATAGGTGAGTCCTAACGATTTTTTATTATCATAATCCTGTGCAAACAATCCACAAAGCTTGTTAACGAAAGAAGAGAAAATCCCAGGAATGCTGAAAACCAGCGAGGAAAAACTTTTAATGCAACATAAATCTTCTGTAAGTATGAAGCCTTAAATAGGAGAAGGTACTAAAACGCTATTATTCCCAAAGTTGGAGGTGTAAACTGATTGTCCGGAATTACCACGCTCGGATTGGCGTTGTTGATCAGCTTTCTTAGTGCACTCGGATTGTACGCTACTGGACGGCTATTGGCGCCTAAGGGAAAGAAGACCAAGGAGAAACTGATGGTGTACGCCTGTGGGGAAAAGTATCCGGCGGAGAAGTTCCAGTTCAGACTGCAGCTGTTCTACTATGCGGTTTTCTTCACGATACTTGAAACAGCGGGCTTCCTAGTGTTCACCTCTGCTTTCGCGAATCCACTCTTCGGTGGAATATTCGTGGTCTTCGCCACGATAGCGGCGGTGTTGGTGCTGTATCGTAGATAGGAAAAGGTGGTGTGATGGTTGGCAGTCTTAGATAAACTCGTAAATTGGTCAAGAGTAAAGTCCCCTTGGGTTTTCCATATGAACTGCGGAGGTTGCAACGCCTGCGACATAGAAGTCATCGCCGCCCTAATGCCTAGGTACGACATTGAACGCTTCGGGATGCTTCTTGTGGGCTCACCGAGACACGCCGATGTGATGATAGGCACCGGAACGGTTACAAGACAAATAGCGCCAAGGTTTAAACGGTTGTACGAGCAGATGCCTGAACCGAAATTCGTTATGGCTGTCGGAAACTGCGCAATCTCTGGTGGTGTTTTCGCGGGATGCTACAACGTTCTAAAGGGGCTCGACAAAGTGGTACCCGTTGATATCTACGTACCCGGATGCCCTCCCAAACCCGAAGCGATAATCGACGGGGTTGCTAAACTACTAGCAAAACTGCAAGGAGGATAAGTGTAATGTCGCGAAAAAGGCCAAAGCTGAAACCCTCACTAAAAGAGGATGAAAAACTGAAAGCGGAGCTGGAGAAGGCGTTCGGAGAAACAGTAAAGGTTTGGATTCCGAGGGCAAAGAGAATGTTCATCAAGGTAAAGCCCGGAGACCACAGAAAGGTCATCCAGTGGATGAGAGACAACTGGGACCTACAACACGTAACCTCAGTAACTGGTGTTGACAAAGGAGACACCTTCGAGATAGTGTACAACCTGTACAAGTATCAAGGGTATCGCACGTATCCCAACGTTAAGACGGAAATTCCCAAGAAAGACCCGAAAATCGAAACCATCGTTGACATCCTACCTTCGGCGGACTTCTATGAGAGGGAAGTACACGACCTTCTTGGAATAGTCTTTGAGAACCATCCTAATTTAGAGCGTTTAATCCTGCCAGATGACTGGCCAGAGGGAGTATATCCTCTGCGCAAGGACTGGCTACCAGAAGGAGTTGAGTAGAAATGTCGACTGTTAAAATACCGATAGGACCCCAACACCCAGCGCTAAAGGAGCCAATAAACGTCACCATCGAAGTTGAAGGCGAACAGGTTGTTGATGGAAAGGTCAGAATAGGATACAATCACAGGGGAATAGAGAAAGCGTGCGAGCTGAGAACATACGTTAGAGACATATACCTACTTGAGAGGGTGTGCGGCATCTGTTCCCACTCCCACACAACGACGTTCACCCAGGGAGTCGAAGAACTACTCGATGAGGATGTGCCTCGGAGGGGCCTCTATATAAGAACTATAGTCTGCGAACTAGAGAGGCTGCACTCCCACATGCTGTGGTTCGGAGTTGCGGGACACGAAATAGGTTTCGATACACTCCTACACTACTCTTGGAGGGACCGAGAACTCATTTTGGACTTACTCGAAATGATCTCGGGAAACAGGGTAAACTACGCAATGAACACGATCGGAGGAGTAAGAAGAGACATAAGTAAGGACATGATCCCCACACTCAAGAAGGGCATGGACACCTTCAGGGAGAGATGCGAGTACTACCTCAAACTCTGCTCGGAAGAACCCACAGTTCTGGAAAGAACCCAAGGCGTAGGAGTTCTCCCAACGCACATGGCGCGGAAACTCGGAGCAGTCGGGCCAACAGTACGCGCCTCTGGGGTGGACATGGACTGCAGGAAAGACGATCCCTGCGCTGCCTACGATGAAGTACCCTTCGAAGTTTGCACCTGGGACTCCTGCGACGTGTTCGCAAGAGTGGCTGTACGAATCCTTGAAATGATCCAGTCGTGCAACATGATACAGTGGATGCTGGATCATCTTCCGAAGGACGAGATAAGGCTCAAACTCAAGAGACGCGTACCGGAGGGAGAAGTGCTAAGCAGGTACGAAGCCCCAAGAGGGGAGCTAATCCACTACATTAAGAGTAACGGAACAGACACACCGGAGCGAGTTAAGGTGCGGACACCAACACTGGCAAACTGGCCCTCGGTAGAGTACATGCTGAAAGGATGTTACATTGCGGATGTACCAATAATCGTGGCGTCAATAGACCCGTGTATAAGCTGCACCGACAGAATCACATTCGTTGATGTCGAGAAAGAGAAAACCTGGATGTGGGATTCAAACCAGCTACGGAGGTACGGTATCGAATTTTATAAAAAGAAGAGGTGGTAGAAAATGGCTTTTGACCCGTTCTGGTACATTCTACTATACTTGTTTCCACAATATAGCAGTACACTTACAATTCTGCAGTACATATTTCAGCAGCAGGGCAACGTACTGATGGACCTCTTCAAGATAATCGTGTTTCCGGGGATCCTGTTTGTGAGCTTTCTCTCACTCTTCGCCGAGTGGTACGACAGAAAGATCTACGCCCGGCTACAGAACAGGGTTGGACCGTTCCACACAGGGTACCATGGGATACTTCAACCACTCGCAGACATAATCAAGCTGCTAGCCAAGGAAGACGTTGTGCAGAGCGGCGCCGAAGCACGCAGCCTAGCAGCGGCGCCGATATTCGCGATGACACTCTCGCTTGTTATGCTGATGTTCATCCCGGTGTACAGGAGCGCGGGCATCATAAGCTTCGAGGGAGACCTCATAGTTGTGCTCTTCCTGTCCACACTCTTCGCTCTAACGGTTATCCTCACTGGCTGGTTCTCAACCAACAGGTTCGGCGAGGTGGGAACAGCCAGAGCAGGCATGCAACTCATCGCCTACGAGATCCCCCTTGTGCTATCCGCCCTCACCCCAGCGATAATTGTGGCGTACTACTACTCGGTACCCGTGCAAGTCAACAACTACCTGCTCACGGTGTACGGAACGCTCCCACTAACAGCCATACCGACAACACTCTCCTCGATTCTGACCATAGCGAACATAACCCAGACCCAAGCAACCATCGGTATACCGTTCATACTGGTGGCACCCATATCGTTCGGCGTGTTCATCATCGCACTGATGGCTGAGATAGAGAAGGTGCCCTTCGACGTGCCAGAAGCTCACACCGAAATCGTTGCCGGATGGCAGACCGAAATCTCTGGTAAGAAGCTGGCGCTCTACAGGCTATCCTCAGACCTCGAATACCTCTGGGGCGCGGGACTCGCAACGGCGCTGTTCCTAGGCGGACCATGGGGTCCAGGATGGGACATAGGATTATCCACGCTCGACCGCCTCATGGGCGCGTTTCCGTGGGGCTACGTGTTCGGAACCATATGGTTCCTAGTGAAAGTGTTCGCAGTGATCTTCATCATAGCAAATCTCAGAACCCTGTTCGCACGGTTCAGAATAGACCAGGTTGTCCAGGGTGCATGGAAGTACCTCATCCCACTGGCCTTCCTGAACATACTCATACTCCAGACGGTGTTCTACTTCGACCTGTTCGGATGGCAATCAACATACTATGCGTTATTGTGGATAGCGTACATGATTTAAGGAGAGTGTGATATGAAATGCCCAGACCAGCGGCAATGGAACCCGAACTCCTAAGGAATTTTCCACGAAAGCCGTTCACAGTGTTCTACCCATTTGAGAGGCTACCACCAGCCGAAGGCCTGAGAGGAAGACAGAAACTATACCTCAAAAGGTGTGTCGGCTGCGGCACCTGCGCCAAGGACTGCCCATCAGGGGCCATTGAGATGATTGACTGGCCCGACGAGTTTCCCCAGGAGTTAAAAAACAAGGCCGGCAAGGTGCCGAAGGTAGACCTTGGCAAATGCTTGTTCTGCGAGCAGTGTGTCGAGTCTTGCCCAAGAGACGCCCTTGAGATGACTCAGGAGTATGAACTGGCTACCTTCGACAGAAAAGCTATGGAATGGATTGTCGATATGGAAACCGAGTGAGGTCTCTACGCATCCTTCCAATTTTTTTATTTTAGAAAAACTAACGTCCTACGCTCTACTTCCTTTCGTGTACTTTTCTCGGTATGGCCCGAATCTCAGACTCACGTTTTCTCCACTCAACCCGAGGCTCCACTCGCCACACAAGAATTGAGTACAAATCTGAGATGGGCAGATTTATATTCAGGGGGAATTTCATATTCTACGATAGGTATCAAAATAATTTTATATTCAAGCATATAGATAGATTTTTAAGACGCCTTGAAGGCTGTCTAGGTCGTCAGCAGGAGGTTTGATTGAATGGGTGTAAAAACTTTTGAGGACTACTACAATAGACTGCTCAAAATGAAACCTAACGTTTACATCGACGGTGAAAAGGTCGGCAGGGACGATGAGAGGCTGCGAGCCGGAATAAACGTCATAAAGGAGACCTACGACAGGGCGAACGACCCGGAGTATGAGGACTTGTGCACCGCTATTTCCCACCTCACCGGGGAGAAAATTAACAGATTCACACACATTCACCAGAGCAAGGAGGACCTGCTGAAGAAGCAGATGATGACGCGGGTTCTGTGTCACAGGACGGGGGGGTGCATCCAGAGGTGCATGGGGATAGACGCTATGAACGCCCTATCCGTTGTAACCTACGAGATGGATCAGGCTCTCGGCACCGACTACTACAGGAGGTTCGAGAAGTACCTGAGATACTTCCAGGAGAACGACATAACGGCTAACTGCGCTCAGACGGATTGTAAGGGCCACAGGCTGAGGAGGCCCCACGAGCAGGCTGACCCAGACCTGTACCTGAGAATAGTTGAGACTAGGAAGGACGGAATCATAGTTAGGGGGGCAAAGGTTTGTAACACGGTTGCTCCGTACTCGGATGAGATAATAGCTCTGCCAACAAGGTTTATGACCGACAAGGACAGCGAGTACGCCGTTGCGTTCGCCATCCCCGCGGACACCGATGGGGTGAAGCTTCTCACAAGGCCCGCGTATCCACACAGGAGGAAGAAGCTGGACGCGCCAATAGCGCAAATGGGCGACGCCGAGTCGTTCACAATATTCGACGATGTTTTCGTCCCAAAAGAGAGAGTCTTTATGAACGGGAAGGACGACCCTAGGGTCACGCCCTACGCGGGTTTCCTAGCCCTGCTCTTCGCCCACTACCACAGGCACTCGTACACAGGTTGCAAACCAGCCGTATCCGAGGTCCTGGCTAGCATGGCGGCTCTTGTGGCGGAGTACAACGGGATCGAGAGAGAGAAGCACGTTAGGGAGAAGCTGTCCCACCTTATAGGCACTGCAGAACTCGTGTTCGCCGCGGGGCAGGCAAGCGCCTACAGAGCTGAAAGATCACCTTCGGGAACATACATACCAGACGAGGTTCTTACAAACGCTGGCAGGAGGCTCGCTGGCGAGGAGATATACAACGAGTACAAGATACTGGCGGACCTCGCGGGAGGATTGTCCGTAACCCTACCGCTGGAAGGGGACTTCTACAACGAGGAAACGGGAAAACTCGTACACAAATACATAATGAGGAACCCGGAGATACCCGCGGAAAACATTCACAGATGCTTCAGAATGATAGAAAACGCGCTGGGCTCCGAGATAGCGGGGCTCATGCAGGTCGCGGGACTGCACGGCGGCGGCTCCCCCCAGATGGAAACAATCACCATGATGGCAAGGTACGATCTTGAGCGGCTGAAGAGCATAGCAAAATACCTGGCGGGAATAGAGAAAGAGCTACCAAGGTACGAGAGACCCACGGTAACACCAAGAGCGATGCTCGAGAGATTCAGAAAAATGTATGCCACCCCAACAAAGGGATAAACCTCAAAAACTCCTCACTAAGACTCAACAGCCACAAAGGAAGGTCGGGGGAATTAACTTTTTTCCCTCTTTTTTTGTAATAGCCTACACAAACTGAGAACACTTGTCTTCAAAAGAAGGGAATGTTTTTAATTGGTGCGGGTTTCTTTTTAGTAGGTACTTTCAAAATGTTTGATTAAGCTTTTGAGGGTAGAAAAGAAAAAGGAGAAGATTCAAGGAGGAGTTTGTGTTGGTTACGGCTGCTTACATACTGATCAAGACGGCTACTGGTTTTGAGAAGGAGATTCTTTCCAAGTTGAAGGAGTTCGGCAGCGTGGAGAACGCGGACCTGGTTTATGGACTGTACGACATAATTATAAAAGTGAGGATGAACAATTCGGAGGAGCTTGACTCGTTTATTTTCGACGTGCTAAGACCCATGGAGGGCGTTGTCGAAACCATGACCTGCATATGCGTACCAGAAAAGTAGCCATATAGGAAAAGGCAGCAAAACCCACATGTTTCACCCCGCACGGGCTGGCCGAAGGTCAATTTTTCCGGGGAGGGAGACGCTTCAGACCCGCGAGACGGCACCACCGGTATTCGAACAGTTCAGGGTCAAGGAACCTCCTCGCCCACCTCACATAAGCCACCCTTCCATCCTTTTCCAAGTCTCTCTCGGTCACTCTTCTGCGTGCTCTTAGCAGTTTTGAAGCCCTAACCATGCCGAGCCAGGTGTCAAGGTTTTTCTCGGCCTCTTCGATGCGGATTTCACCCCTCTCTATCCCATCCACTATTCTGAGTATCTCCTTTTCCAGAATTCTGGAGAGAGTCGCGCCGAAAAGGATATCGTTGCGCGTTAATCGCCCCGTGGCTTCACGCTCCTCAAATTTGTCTACTATGGCCCCCAGATTAACTTCTTTCCCGTCGATGTAGACGCGCTCCGGAACGGTTACACTGACATAAGAAAAGGGACTCATCAACCTGTCAATTATTTTCTCCTTCCTCCTTCTCGACATACCACCACACATTAATTATATCTAGAGCCAACACTGAAAAAAGTTACCAAAACCGTGCCAAATCTAGCTATTTAAAACTTTAACCATAAACCTCAACAGCGGCACACACGGGGTTAAAAATTTTCATAGAAACCATCAGGATTCCCCGAAGCTTAACGAAATTCGTACGCCTAATATTCGGCTAACTCCACAGTTCATTCGCCAAGCGACGAAAATTTTTATAAATACGTACATCAAACTTATGTTAACACTCCGATGCAACAATAAGAGGAACATTGAAAAAATAAAGGAGCAAAAGAGGTATAAAGTAGGAAAGGTGAAGAAAAATGGCGGAAAGTGACGAAAACACCGTTTTTGTCGGAAATAGAAAACCAACCATGAACTATGTTCTGGCAGTAATAACCCAATTCAATAAGGGAACAAAAGAGGTCTCAATAAAAGCTCGAGGAAGAGCGATCAGCAGAGCAGTCGACGTCGCAGAAATCACGAGAGAAAGATTTCTTTCAGACGTCAAAGTCAAAAGCATAGAAATCGGCACCGAAACCATCGAAAACGAGAGAGGACAAAGCAACGTATCAGCAATGACCATAACCCTCGCAAAGTAAACCACAAAACCAAAAAAACAGACGGCAAGAAACACACCACGAAAAACTCAGCACAACCATACCAGAAAAGCACGGAGCCAAAAACACGGAAACTAACCCAGCGACAGATTCCCGAAAGAGAGAATCAGGAGGATGAAAGGGCTTTTAAAAATAATTGCCCTTCATTTTCTTTAATTTTTGAACACATTATCCCCATGAAAAATTCTCCGACCATACAGAATAATGAAGGTATCTCCTTCTTTGTTGCATACCAACGTGGTCTTTTAGACGGCTATATCGCATAACAAATACTGCAGCTTCACTGTATGAGAATCTAGACCATGGTCGGTATCCTGATGGAAATTGGCGTACTCAATTTTTAGTGTACCCCCCGGCTTTACAAGCAGCCCGCTACCCGTTACCTTTTACTCCGTCTCAATCTCCGGCTGATCCTTCCGAAGCTTTCCCTAGAGCAGTGTAGAACAGGACCACCGGTACCGAGTCCGCAGAAAGATGAGTGGTGAGAAAAAACAAGATGTTTAGGAGCTAGCCTCCGCTGCAGCCTCTTCCTCAGGAGCCTTTTCCTTCTGGTGAACCGCCTTCGTAAAGGTTCTCGCAAGCTCACTGTACCAGCTCAAAAGCTTTCCAAGATCAGTGGCCTTGAAGTACATTCCACCAGTCATAGCAGCAATGTTCTCCATCAGCCTATCGTTAACCTCCCCGCCTATGCCCACGGTGTAAAGCACAACGTTGGGAAGCTTCGAAAGCTCACGCTCCACAATAGACATCACAGCCTCCTCGGTATCAGTCCCCTGCGGAAACCCGTCCGTCATGAAAATAATCATGTTCTGTCCGCTGCCCTTAAACGCCTTCTTAAGAACATTAATCGCCTTCCTGAGAGCATCACTCATATTAGTATAGCCGCCGGTTTTGTAAGCGACTTCGGTTAGTATGGTTTCTGCTACTTGGTCTATTTTTCCTGTTGTGGCGTCGTAGTAGTCGTTTCCGTCGAATTTTACGATTTTTGCTTCGTCGTGGTATGTGATTATGGATACTTTTTCTCCGTATCCTCGTCCTACTTTTTCGGCTAGGTATAGGAGTGAGGCGAATGCGGCTCCGTGTCTGCGTTTTACTTCTTCTCCTTCTTCGAATCTGCTGAGGAAGTTTGAGATTTGTTCGGATTCTAGGAGGCTGACGATTCCTTCTCTGGCTGGGGCTATGTTGACTACTTTCATGTCTTTTGTGCTCATGCTTCCGGATACGTCGATGAGTAGTATGGCGTTGAAGGGCATCGCGGGTCCTATGGGGACTATTTCTGCTCTTTCGATTTCTGGCCAGTTGACTATGGCGAATTCTTTTCCTTTTAGGTCGGGGTCTGTGGATTCGATGGATATGTTGGCTTCAAGGTCTTTCCATCTTAGTTTCATTTTTTTGAAGACTACTCTCTTGTTGAGGAGTTTTTTGAGTTCGTTTCTGCGTTCTTGTGCTTGTTTGAATACGTCTTCTGGTGATTGTCCGCCGAGGGGTTCTACGCCGATTACTATCCTTCTTAGGGGTTGGAGTTTCCCTGTGTAGTTTTTGACTTCTACCATAAATCCTTCGTCTAGTCCGCTTGACTCGACTAGGGTGGAGTCGATTTTTATTTTGTCCTTTTCAACTTTTTTGTCGGTGTAGACTGGGGCTGCACCAAAGTTGCCGGTGGTTGGATCCTCAAAAAGGATTATGTTTCCGTCGTAGATTCCTTCGGCTTTTGCGGTTTCGGGGTGGATGAAAGCCGCGCCTTCTGTTTCGCCAGCCTTAACAATTTCGAGTTCCATTCCATTACCTCGCATTCTCGTTGTTGAAGGGTGTTTTTAATCTTTAATTTATTTTCGACATTAATAAATCCTTTTCATAACATACTGTTAGGGGTTGGCGAGCTTGTTTAGTTCTGTGTTTCTGTGTACGCATATAGAAAATGGAAGGGATGCGGATTTAAGTCGACTCTCCCTCTCTCTGTCCTTAGGGTGATGTAGGAAGCCGATTGGCTACAAAAGAGTTATAATCTTTGAGTTTCTTAGATTCTATTAATTGTGATTTTCTTTCATAGCAAGTTGAGAATTCGGGGGTAAGCCCTATGAGTTTTCAGAGAGTTAGAGGTTTTCTGACAAAAGAGGTTTCTGATTTTAGTAAGATTCCGAAGTCCACTCCCCAGATCATTGTGGGTATAGGCCCCGAGGCGGGTAGGAAGCTGAGGAAAAACAGAATAAATACTGTGAAGAAGCTTTCACAGCAGGATTCTAAGAGTCTTTACCAGTTGACGGGGATAAGAAGGTCTCAGCTTGAGAGGTGGATCTCCGCGGCGAGGATACTTGTGGCTGTGAGTGAGATGAGGACGAGGGACGAGAAGAAGATTGTTGTGGCGGGTCTTGATGGTTTGGGTATAGCCTCGATCGTGCGAACTATAACTAGTAGAGAGAGCATCCGTGGAGCCCGCTACGGATTCTCGGCGGAGCGGAGTCAAACCATAAGTGTTCTTGTGAGGACTAGTCTTTTTGGCTGGATAAACGCCGAAATACTCGGTGTGAGCAGGTTGGATGGGGAGGGGGAGCCCGGTGCGGAGAGCGAGGTTTTCAGCCGTGCAGATCTTCTGGTTTTTGTAATCGACGCCCACGACCACGTTCGGCATAGGGATGCCCTCAATTATCTGGGTGGAATACTTGAGTTTTACAGCAAGAGTGGTGAGACGCCCTACACTGTTATCTTTCTGCACAGCGGGGATGGGGCGGGTGAATCCCAGGAGCATGAGGAAAGGAGGAGACTGTTGAGAGACGAGGTCAGAAAGCTGTTTAAGGAGTATCAGAATGCGCGGTTCCAGATAGAGTACACTAACATTTTTGAGCAGGAGAAACTGTTTCTGAGTTTTTCGTCTGCGTTGAGGAAAATCGCAGGCGCGTCCCACGTTGTTGAGGGTATTCTCAGAGACTACGCGGAGTTTCTGGGGAGCAGGGACCTGATGGTGTTCGATGATAAGGCGCTGCTAATCGCGGATTACACGTCCAACCACGGAGAGGTTCTTTCTATTGCCGCGATGAGGATGATCTGGCTTCGGGAAGCCCTGAGCAGAAACTATTCAAAAGACATAGGCACCATGACCGTGGAGTTGGCACCAGGGGAAATCATTGTCTGCAAACCCGTGGACTGGGAGGACAAAACCATCTACATAGCAGGAGTACTGCCAGATCCTGAGAAGAGCGGTGTTCTAAACCTACTGGGAGAGGAACTCAAACCCTGGATACGCAACATAGGAGTCGTCTAGAGAACCGCTGCGCTGTTACCCACGAGAATAATTTCCCTCACTCTTTCCAAATTTGGACTAGTATCTTTATCGCCTCGGAGCCCTTCGCGTGTTCAAACGCCTTTAACACTTTTTTAAAGGGGTATCTGGCCGTTATTAGGGATTCCGTATCTATGAGCCCCCGCTCGAGCAGCCTTATAGCGGGAGCAAATGGTCCGCACCTTGAACCGATGATTGTTATCTCATCTACGACAATTTCTGACCAGTTCAATTCGAGATTCTGATGGTAGGTGCTCTTGGCGACTATTATTCCGGATGGGCGAACCATCCTCTTTGCCAAGCCGTACCCGTCGGGGTTACCGGTGCACTCCACGACTAGGTCAGCCTCCGCCTCGGGCGGGTTTTCTAGCGTGGCTGTTTTGACGCCCATGCGTTCAACTATCCTCAACTTGTTCTCGTGTTTGCCGACCAGCACAAGGTCGCAGCCGGTGAGCCTGAGAACCTGTGTTACCAGTAAGCCTAGTTTCCCGTCGCCGAGAACCATCACCCTCCAGGTTGGTTTGATGTGGGCCTGCATCAGAATCTCCAGTGAGGCTGCCAGGGGTTCAACGAACACAGCTTGCTCGTCACTTACGCCCTCTGGAAGAATGTGGATGTTCTCCTTTGGCATTGTGAAGTATTCGGCGAACGCCCCGTCCGCGTTGTAAATGCCAAGAACACTCCTATTGGGGCAGTGTTTCTGCAGGCCTCTTCTACACAGGTCGCAGGAGCTGCAGGCGAAGTTTATTTCTCCTACGACGCGTTTCCCCAGTAGGTTCTCATCGCCAGCCTCAACAACGCCAACGAACTCGTGACCCGGCACTCCGCTGAAATTCATGTATCCCTTTATGAGCTCCAAGTCCGTTTTGCAGATTCCAACCAGGATGGGCTTGATTAGAACCCAGCCGGGCTTAACCTCGGGAGCCGGATGGTTCGAAACGAGTTTAACTTCACCATTATCCACGAGTAACGCTCTCAAAGCCGAACCCTTCCAAGTTTTTGTTATGGTATCCTCACGTATAAGGTGATAACAGTTATTAAAAGACGTATCTCGTTTAAAAAACACTTAGTGTAAAATATTTTTAAAGTGATGCTTCCTAATTGTAAAGGATTTCAGTTAATGGAGGAATGAAAACGTGAGTGATGTAGGTGAGGAGTTACCCTTCGTGGGTATCACAACGTTTTGCAAGGTTCCTTACACGAGGGACTTGAGCGGCGTGGATGTTGCAGTCATTGGGGCGCCCCTGGATCAGGGAACCACAAACCGAACTGGGGCAAGGTACGGGCCGAGAGCCATTAGGGAAGCCTCCCAGATCTATGGTTCCTTCTTTCAGCCTGAACAGGGAATATACGACATCGAACTCGGAAGACGCAAGCTCGCAGGCACAAAAATCGTTGACTATGGCGATGTGCCCGTGGCGCCGACGCTGAGCGAGTTTAACCTAGACTTGATAACCCTGTACGTTCAGGAAATCGTAAGCAGCAACGTGTTCCCCATAACCCTTGGAGGGGATCATTCAATCACCTTCCCCGTAATTAGAGCGTTTAAAGGCACAAACCTAGAAATCGTGCACTTCGATACTCATCTTGATTTCATGGATGAGGTAGCGGGAATAAGGGTTAGCCACGCAAACCCCCTTAAGAGGGCTTCCGAACTGGAGCACGTTAAGGGAATCACGCAGATAGGCATCAGGGGTCTGCTCAACCCCGTATACATCATGGAAGAGGCGGAGAAATACGGCTCAAAAATAATTACAGCCGAGAAGGCCATAAAGCGGGGAACAGGCTGGGTGATGGAGCAGATCCCGGAGGCCGAAAACATTTACGTCACAATTGACATAGATGCCCTTGACCCCTCGGTGGCACCAGGAACGGGAACCCCCGAACCCGGAGGATTCACTTACCTCCAGATGAGAGAAATGCTCACCGCCCTACCGGAGAAGGGAAACATTGTGGGCTTCGACCTGGTCGAGGTGAACCCTCTCTACGACCCCGCGGGAGTCACTGCGCAAGTAGCGGCGAGGCTAATAATAGACTTTCTGGCGGCCATAAGGGAAGCGAAAAAGCAGTACAACGATTAGACAAGAGAACCGGCTCTTTGTTAACTGGAAAGCGTTTTCGTCCACTTCTTCCCTCTTGTTGCATCGTCTTGATTCCCACGGCTCCACGCAAGAGTGTTAAGTCCGAGAACTCATTCCTGAGCTCTCACCTTTCAATCATTTTTTGGCGTGGTTCAGGCGTCATAAACTATTTAAATTATAGAATTAATTAAATCTACAAAATCTTAAGGAAGTTTTGTGTGGAGTGTCGTCTTGGGACTATTCGAAGGATGGCGCTATATGGTTGGAGAAGGGTGTTCCGCTGACATTCGACGCTGAAAAGCTTTCCAAGTGGATTGAGGAAAGGGGCCCCGTCCCCTACCTCATGTTCGGCATAACCTATGAGTGCCAGTGCCACTGCCGGCACTGCTGCACAGGAAACTACTTGAAGGAGAAGCACCGGGAGCTCTCAACCGACGAAGTTAAGGACGTGCTCGACCAGGCTAATAAAGCCTTGGTTGTCAACTTTTTCGGGGGGGAACCCACCCTTAGACCGGACCTCATGGAGCTTATAAGCTACGCCTCGGAGAGAGCGGTTTTCGTGTTTGTGGACACCAACGGCTTACTCATCACGAAAGAATACGCGAAAAAACTGAAAGATAGTGGCTTGGAGCTGCTCTATGTGAGCATCGACAGTCCAGTTCCCGAAAAACACGACAAGTATCGGGGATATAAGGGGTGTTTTGAGAAGGCTGTTCAGGCGGCGAAAACGCGCTCGATGTGGGGCTAAAGTGTATGCTATCCACCTACGTGACGAAGGAAAACCTGAGCAACGGTGAATTCGAGAGGGTTATCAAGCTGGCGAAGGAACTGGGTGCCACGGGGGTAAGGTACCTGCTTCCCACACCAGCCGGCAGGTGGCTGCACAATGTTGATGTGAGGCTGACACCCGAAGAGGAGGAGAGAGTTAGGGAACTTGTTGACTTCCCCTTCGTGTGCAGGGACTTCTACTTTCAGAATCAAAGTTCAAGCCAGTGCAGGGGAATAGCGAACAAAGATTACATCTACATATCACCATACGGTGACGTTCAGCCCTGCTGCTTCATGCCCCTCTCCTTCGGAAACGTCAGGGAGGAGCCGCTAAAAGTGATTCTGGACAGGATGTGGAGTCACCCGATGTACAGTGAGCCATGCGTCTTCAGGGAGTGTCCAATGCTGAGCGAAGAGTTTAGAAGAAAGTACATAGACTCTATTCCCCCCGACACAAAACTACTGTTCAGGATGTAAATCAAAACGAAACGGTCAACACAGCAACCACTCTGAGTGTACGTTATGTTCTGGTTTCTTGCAGGGGGAGATCGGCTCTGTACTCGCCTATCTCGGAAACCCATTTAACGGTGAAGCCGAGTTTTTTGACCACGCGGATTATTCTCCTGTTCGTCGGGGAGAGAAAGGCATAGAGCCTTTTTACCCCCATTTTCCTCGCCGCCTCAATGGTGTAGGCGAGCAGCTTTGTTCCGAGTCCCCTGTTCTGGTAGTCGTCATGAACAACTATCGCTATCTCGGCTTCCCCTGTGGTCTTATCCACATAGAACCGGGAGTCGGCGATTATTCTCTCCTCCCCGTCCTCCTCCACTATAGCCAGGAGCGCCATCTTGTCCTCGTAGTTTACGTCGGCCCACCGCTCCACAATCCACCTGGTCACCGGCTTATAGTTCAGGAAGCGGTAGTAGTTAGTCTCCCTTGACAGCGTGCTGTACATCTCGTACAGCTTGTCCTTATCCGCATCTGGCTTTAAAGGTCGAACAAAGACTTCCGTCCCGTCCCGTAATTTTATGGTTGTTTCGAACTGCGCCGGATAATTTCGAGGCATGTTCTCAGCTTCTGTCTCAGCAAATAAATATCTTCCTCAAACCTTTGAGCGAAGTTAAGAGTCACATGAATGAACCTTACAAAAACTTTATTCACTATTTTTTGCGGGAGCCTCTTACGGAATTGAAAATGCGTTCCACTTTCTTGTTACCGTAGGACCGCATGGTACGCGTGTCCGTGCGGCATCGGATCGACTAGTTATGCTTACTAATCACGACATGCTTTAGATTGAGGGGAGTACGCAGTTGACGCGGCGATTAGCCTCGGAAGTATGGTACCACCTTTTCTACGAAGAGTTCGAGTGTTTCCTTGTTCAGCCTTGAGGGAACGTACATCGCCATGGCGAAGTGCTTCACCCCGTGGTCAGCGTACTTTGCTATCTTGTCTATGCAGTCGTCGGGGGAGCCGAAGATGAACCTCTTCTCTATGGGCTCAAAGGGCATCCTCATAACCTCTGATGCTGCTTCCATCATGGTGTCCGGGTTGAAGACGAAGTGTAGGACATCCAGTTTCATCTTGGGAGGTTCTATGACGAATTCTCTGAGAGTGTCGTAGGAGCCGGCTAGAAGCATTTTGGCGGGAAACTCCACGAGTTCGCGGGCGGTGTCGTAATCCTTGGCTACAACCATGTAGGTGAACATAGCCGGCTCAATCCGCTCGGGATCCCTGCCAGCCTCCTTCGCCCACTTTTTGATCTGTTCGAATTTCGCCTTGTAGTCCTCGGGTTTCATAAAGGTTCCTATGGGCAGCCAGCCATCACCCATTTCCGCGGTGAGCCTCATTGTTCTGGGCGAGTTCGCACCAAAATATATTGGCGGGTGTGGCTCCTGAACCCCCTTGGGCCTAATGAAAGCCTTCTCGAGTTTGAAGAACTCCCCATCGTAGTCTGAGAACTCCTCGGTCAACAGTTTTAGGATAACCTCACTAGCCTCTCTGAGACGAGTCACTGGGCGATCCCACTCAATGTGATAGGGGACGAGATTCATAGCCTCTCCCGCGCCGAGCCCAAGTATCGCTCGGCCCTTGGAAAGGTGGTCCAGCGTCATGAGTGTTTGGGCCAGCACGGCGGGGTGACGCCTGTGAGGATCGCTGACACACGTCCCTAGCAGAACTCTCTTGGTTTTTACAGCCAGTGCGCTTAGAACGCTCCAAGCCTCAAAAAAGTCCCAGTGCTTGATTCCTATACCCACGGTGTGATCCGCCGCCCAAACCGAGTCCAAGCCCTTCTTCTCTGAGTACACTCCGGTCTCAAGTATTAGCTCAAGTGGATACTGAGGCAGAACGAAACCGAACTTTACATCCTCATACGGAACCATCCAGACACCCCAAACAAGCAGGAAAACGATTCCCACAGCAGCAATATCCAACTCGTATCTTCTTGACCCACGTGATAATCCAAGAAATTAAAGATGAACGGTAGGAAACGGAAGAAAGAGGACGTGGCCCCCGTTTTCCTTATTCCCTCTCGGCTGTTCTCATTCAAGGAGGGGAGGAAATTCAGGGTTTTTTCGAAAGTTCTTGGTGGAGCACGTTTCCGAGTCTTTTTATGCCTTCTTCGATTTTGTCGTCTGAGGGGTGTGTGAAGTTCAGTCGCATAGTGTTGGTTCCCTTTCCGTTGGGGTAGAACGCTGAGCCGACAACGTATGCGACGTTCTGTTCGATTGCCTTGTGGAACATGTCTATGGTGTTTACGTGTTCGGGTAGCCTGACCCAGACGAACATTCCCCCGTCTGGCTCCGCGTACTTTGCACCCTCGGGGAAGTACTCCTCCATGGATCGGAGCATTATCTGCATCTTTCTCCCGTAGATTTCCTTGATTTTTTTGATGTGCTCATCCACGTACCCTCTTCTCAGGTACTCCGCGCCTATGTACTGGGTGAAGGTGGTTGTGCAGAGGTCAACGGCCTGCTTCGCCATCACGAACTTTTTAACCAGCTCTTCCGGCGCAACCATCCAGGCGATGCGGAACCCGGGTACGAGTATCTTAGAGAAAGTACTGAGGTAGATTACGCGGTCCTCGGTGTCCAGCGATTTGAGCAGGGGTTCATCCTTCCCTCTGTATCTCAGCTCCCCGTAAGGGTCATCCTCAATTATCAATACGTCGTACGCGTTGCAGAGGTCCATTATTCTCTTTCGCCGCTTCTCAGGGATGGTCACCCCGGCGGGATTGTGGAAAGTCGGAGTAATGTAGAAGAACTTTAAGCGTTTATCATCCCCCCGCTTGTGTATGTCCTCAAGGCGGGCTTCCAAATCCTCCACAATCACGGAGTGCTCATCCATCTCCACGAGCTCATACCTCGGGTCACGGAACCCAAAAGCCTGGATAGCCCCCAGATACGTGGGGCAGGTTGTCAGAATCAAATCGTTGGGATTGAGTAGAATCCTCCCAAGAATGTCTAACGCCTGCTGAGAACCAGAGGTTATCTGAATGTTCTCTAACTCACACTTCACGTTTTTCCGCGCCATCCTCTCTTTGAGAGCGTCCCTCAGTTCGGGAACACCCTCCGTCGTTCCGTACTGGAGCGCAGACCGATTGTTGATAACATCTGGACATATCTTGTGTATCTGCTGGACTGGGAAAGCATCCGGATTCGGCAATCCTCCAGCGAAGGATATGACCTCCGGCTTCTGAGTCAGTTTGAGAAGCTCCCGTATAACCGAAACCTTAAGCTTAGCCGCCGTATCTGAAAAAAGTTCTTCAAACGGTCTTTTCATACAGGGCACCTTCCAATCGGATATCGTGAGCAGACAACTTTTGAATGATACGTAGACTTTAAAAGATACAGGACTAATTCCACAGGCACACATTTTAATTTAACGGGTGTCATTTTTAACACGTTTAACCGAGCTACTGTAAATAGATATGAGCTGCTCGTTCCTTTTATAAATCGCCTCTAATTGGGTGAAACTCGGAAGCCGTTATGATAGGAATGTCAACACCTCTTTCCGCCATCACTTGTTTCGCTATTTCCTTCGCCCTACTCTCATGGACACCGTTCCTAAACGAGTAAAGAAAGTTGATGACGATGACCTCAACTCCCTCGTCCAGCAGTTCTTCAACGGCGGATTTAACCTCGTGTTCGTATAAGGGTATAACGATGTCTCCCATGACGTCTATTCTTTCTCTAACGCCTCGAATCAATTCTTCCGGTATGAGAGGCTCGTTGTGAACGTGGGTGGCGGCGTGGAATCTGTCTTGGTACGAGTAGCCCATGTAGGTCTGCTTGGCCCGCTCCAGTCGGAAATAGTGCTCCATCCCCTTGGTTACTATGGCTCCAACTCTACTCCCCTTTCTCTCGAGCACCCTGTTGAGCATGGTTGTTCCTGAGTATATGCCTGTTTCGAGGCTGGGGACAGCGTCTCTCGTTTTCATGTCCCAGTAACCAAGAGCGTTTTCCACAGAGTTGGGGAATCCGATTGATTCGTCGTGGGGGTGCTTCTCGCCTTTCCTATGGTGAAGTGTCCTTCACCGTCTATGATGATCGTGTCCGTCATGGTTCCTCCAGCGTCTATCGCAAGAACCTTTGGCACACCTACCAAATTTTCACCAACCTTTTTTCCAATTTGAATCAAATATTTTTGATAAACATATATATAAAATTTACTCTTTATATTCATCTAGGTATTAAATCTAATTTATAGACTATTTTATCCAAAAAGGAATATAATCTATTAGAAGTGTAATAGAAAAATAGTTAACAGAACCAAAACAAACGGAAGAAAGATGAAAAGGGTGAAAAATCCCTGCAACCGTCTGGGTTCAGTAGTCATCAGGTATTGACTCGATCAGAGAATAGTCTATCTGTATGTTTTCGTTCGCGTGTCCAAGAACAGGCACGTCATGGCCTGGTAGAAGTATCTCCACGTCCAGTTCTGTTAATCGCTTTATGGACTTTTTGAGCTCTCTCGTGTTTCCTCCGGGGATGTCTGTGCGTCCTATCCCGTAGGCGAAGACGGTGTCACCGGAGAAGAGAATCTTCCTCTCGGCGTTGTACAGGCATATCGCGCCCGGGGAGTGTCCGGGTGTGTGGAGCACCTGGAAATTCATGCCCCCCAGCTGTATTGTGTCTCCGTCCTTCAGTCTGACCTGAACCTCGATACCCATCCTGTCCTCTACGTAGTCAGCCTCAGCTTCGTGGATCATCACGAGGGGTGAGCAGAAGCCAACGATCTCGGGTGCACCCCCTATGTGGTCGGGGTGAAAGTGGGTCAACACGAGCTTTTCTATTCTGTTCGGCCTCAGGCCTAGGGACTCCATCTCCCTGATGATGTAGCCGTGAAAATCCCCGCCTAGACCCGAATCGACAAGTGCCAGCTCGTCCCTGCCCACAACATAAACGTTTGACGCCCAGGAACGCCCAGGAATCATTACTATCTGGTCCATAATCTCCATTTGTGATTCACCGTACCTTTGTAGGTTAAAACTATTATACACTGGTTAATTTAATAATTTTGGCTACTCGTGAGCAGTTAGACACACCCCTTCGAGAGGAGGATGATTCCGTAAGTGATGGGTTCGAGAGCCTATGGTTTAATTTTAAATAGTTGTGGAGGATATTTCCAAATAATCCGTGATTGTTTCACGGAACGTGGAGGTTGTTCTCATGCCTAGTGCCGAGGAACTCATAGAGAAAGCCAAGTCGTTTTACCCCAAGCACCCCGACCTTATGAAGCACCTTGAGGTCGGAGCCCTGTGGGAGTACCACATCCGCCCTTTCACACTCGACAGTGGCGATAAGGTTGTGTTCCACCTTAAGAAGGTTTCAGAGAAAGAGGTCAGATTCGAAGAGGGACCAGCGAAGGAGAGGCCGGACCTTATCCTGTACTTCACCGAGAAAGCGATGACGAGACTCGTGGAAGAAGCCACCGATGTTGATGATTACTACGAGAAGTATCGAGAAATACTGAAGAACCCAAGCGTTGGAGTCGAACTGGACTACAAAATCAACAAGAACCGCCTGAAACTCTTCAGAATAGGTTACAAAGAATGGGCAAAAGAATTCAAGTTCCAAGCATGGACATAAAACTTTCCTTTACAGTGGAGCGACTCACAAAAATGGGGACGAAGCGTCACATCTCACCTGAGTTGCCAACTAGACCGTGTTAAAACGACAAGCAGATCCCCCGTTCTAGTGACAAGTAGAGAAACGCGTGAGAATAATTCTAACTGAAAAAGGAGGCCTCGCGTTTGAAACTGTTTGAACCAGTAAGCATTGGAAGCATGAAGATCAGAAACAGGATATTTATGCCCGCCATGCACCTCGGCTTCTGCCCCGATAACATGGTGAATGAGCGGGTTGTGAAGTTTTATGAGGCTCGAGCCAGGGGTGGAGCGGGAATTATCCTCGTGGGCGGCTGCGCCACCGAGCCCCTGGCACTAGGGCTGCCCAACATGATGAGTCTGAGTGAGGACAAATACATTCCAGGAATGAAGGAACTAGCTAGCGTGATTAGAACTCATGGAGCCAGAGCCGCTGCGCAGCTGCTGCACGTTGGTCCCCAGACCTGGAGCTTCATCCTCGGAGCTCAGCCGGTTTCCGCCTCCGCCGTTAAGTGTAAGCTTACAGGAGAGGTTCCGAAAGAGCTAACCATTCCAGAAATCGAGGAGACCGTGGAGAACTACGCCTTGGCGGCGAAGCGAGCCAGGGTCGCTGGGTTTGACGCGGTTGAGGTGATAGGTGGAGTCGGCTACCTGGTGGCTCGGTTTCTCTCACCGAGGACGAACAAGCGCAGGGACAGGACGGTGGAGATGTTAAGGGTAGAGTCAGATTCGCGGTGGAGATAGTTCAGCGCATAAAGGAGAAGCTGGGCGAGGGTTTTCCAGTTATTTTTAAGCTCTCCGGCGACGAGTACATGGAGGGCGGCAACTCCATTGAGGACACCGTGGTAATAGCTAGGGAGTTGGAGGAGGCTGGCGTGGACTGCTTTAACATCGCCGCCGCCTGGCACGAATCCCCCGTTCCCCAGATCACTATGAATGTTCCGCGGGGAGCGTTCGCCTACCTCGCCGAGAAGGTTCGAGAAGCGGTTAGTGTCCCGGTTGTCGCGGGGAACAGGATAAACGATCCCCAGGTTGCCGAGAGGCTTTTAAGGGAGGGTAAGGCGGACCTCATCTCCCTGGGTAGGGCACTCATAGCCGACCCCGAATTCCCAGTAAAGGCTATGGAGGGGAGGTTTGATGAAATCAGGAAGTGCCTCGGATGCAATCAGGGGTGTTTCGACCATGTCTTCGCAGGTAAGCCCGTTGAGTGTCTTGTTAACCCTGCGGTTTCGAGGGAAGCTGAGTACGAGATCAAACCAGTTGAAACTCAAAAGAAGGTTCTGGTTATCGGCGGGGGTCCAGGAGGAATGGAGGCGGCGAGGGTAGCCAGCCTTAGGGGACACAGGGTTACCCTGTATGAGAAGAGTGATGCGCTCGGAGGCCAGATGTGGTGGGCGGCGGTTCCAAGAGAGAGGAGAGAACTGGGAAACCTAGTGGAGTACCTAACGCATCAGATGCGTCTGCTGGGCGTTGACGTTGTTCTCGGTAGGGAGGTCACCCCTGAGGTCGTGGAACAACTGAAGCCGGATGTGGTGATTGTAGCCACCGAGGTGAATCGGATCGTGCCCAGCATACCAGGAGTTGATGGACCTAATGTTGTGATGGCGCTTGATGTGCTGGCTGGAAGAGCGCGGGCGGGAAGGAGGGTTGTGATAATCGGGGGCGGAGGTGTGGGCTGCGAAGTCGCACTCTACCTGACGGAGGGGAGCATAGACGCGGAGACCATGCTCTTTCTGGTTAAGTACGGGGCTATGAGCCTCGAGGAGGCGTATGAGCTGACCAGGAGCAGGAGAGAAGTCACGATAGTGGAGATGTTGGAAAAAATAGGCGGGGACGTAGGTGGTAGCACCAGGTGGGTTATCCTGAGAAGCCTCTCTCGCAGCGGGGTTAGGATGATAACCAACGAGAAAGTGACGGAAATAACTGAGAGAGGGGTTGTACTTGACAGCGGGGAAACCTTGGAGGCCGACACCGTGGTCATAGCGGTGGGTTCTGAACCGAACAACGAACTCGTCGAAAAATTAAAGGGTAGGGTTCCGCAGGTCTACGCCATCGGCGACTGTGTTAATCCACGAAAGGCTATGGAAGCGGTTCACGAAGCCAACGCTGTTGCTCGAAAAATCTAAAAATCAGTTCGTAAGAGTGAGGGTTTTCCACAAGAATCGATACTCTGGAAAATACGGTGCCAGTTACGCGGCTACTCATACACTCCTTGTGGTGATTTGTTTCAAGTTTCTTTATTTGGAACATGTGGTGTATCTCCACTTGGACCTAGCCTGCGGAAACGGGGAGTTAACCAATAAATTAATATTTATATAGATTCCAATAATTGAGTCAACAAAATCTTCGGAGGGTTTTTACGGATGTCGATACTTACCGCTTGGAGGGAAAGTGTATTATTACCTGTGCGCTCACTGGTTCGGTTACACTACCTTCGCAGACTCCTTACCTGCCGATAACTCCTGACGAGATATCCGATGAGGCGAAGAAGGCGTGCGACGCTGGCGCCGCGATTGTCCACGTCCATGTCAGGGACCCGAAGACAGGTATGCCCACGGCGGACCTGGGTGTTT
>JAUQYY010000288.1 GCA_030587505.1 Candidatus Sigynarchaeota archaeon | reverse complement strand
CGCGCTTCTGAGCGACGAGGTGAAGGTTCCCGCCGAGCACTGGATGACCGTGTGGAGGGTTATCATCCAGGCGGGGTACCTGTCCCTCCGCCTCCTGAGGGCCGTGTAGCGCAGTATCTCCGCGACTCCTCCGGGCAGGACGCCCGAGCCCACGAGGGCGTCGAGCGCCCCCTCGAGGGTTGGGGCCCTTGGGGTGCCCGCGGTGCGAGCGTGTTCGCGGAGCAGAATCATGAGGAACAGAAAGATTATTAAGCTCAGAAACAAGGTGTCTATCGACATCTTTATCGCCGAGAGGGTAGGTGTGCCCTTAATCCCACTTAAGGGTATCGCCTACCCAAACACTAATTTTCAAATGCTGGCCCCTACACAACCTTTTTAAACATGCTTAATTACATCTAACGGTGAGAGTGATGCAATGTCCGGCGTGGAGGAACTGGTTAAGACCGCTGAAAGACTCTCGAAACTGATAAAAGCCGTTAGCTTCATCACATGGTTCGTAGCCCTAGGAGCGGTCGCCGTGAACATGATCTACCTGAACAACTGGTGGAACAGAATCGTAATCATTTCTGTTCCCGTTCCGAACAGACTGATTTTCGTGGTTGGAGTCAGCCTTGTTCTTACCATCATCGGAATCCAGAGCGTGTTCATCTACACTCTCTACAGGATTAAGTCACGAAAGGCAGCCGTCAGCAGGAAGAAGAAATACCTTGAATCCAATCACGAAGGCTAAAGTTAAGCATCGCCTTCCCAAGCCTCACTTTTCAGGCGTATTCACATTCCTCTAAGGGATTTCCGGATCGACGGACATTGTAGCGGTCACTCGGCAGTAAGAAATACTGTTATTCAGCAACGTTAAATTAAAAAGGGTGAATTGCCGACTAACATTTGTCCTTTAGAGGTGATACAATGGTCACGAACGCGCTCGAAGCTATTAGAAAGGCAGAGGAAGAAGCCGAAAGGATAATCTCCCTAGCGGAGCAGAAAGCAACCGAGATTGAAAACTCGGCGTTGAAAAGGATCAAGGACATCGAAAAGGAAGAATTAGCCAAAGCCGAAAAGATGACTAAGGAGTTCAAAAATAAAACTGAAAAGGAAGTCGAAGAGGAAACCAAGAAAATAGAGGAAGAAGCTCAGAAGGAAGAGGAAGAGATTCGAGCAAAGGCCAGCGAAAAAATGGATGAGGTCGTAAAAGCCATCATCGAAGAGGTGCTAGCAGAAGAGTGAGGTGGAAACGGTGAGTGAGGAACTGGTTGACGAGGAAATTGTCAAAATGGAGGAGGAACCCGAGGAGAAAAGGCTTCGAAGAATAATCAAGAGAATAAAAGAGGACGCCGAGCAGAGAGCCAACGAAATAATAGAAGCCGCCGAGCAGAGAGCCAACGAAATAATAGAAGAGGCAAGAAGAAAAGCGCAGACCAACGCGGAAAAAATAATCAGAAAGGGCAAAGAAACAGCCGAACAAATGAAGAGAAGAAAAATCGCTGAAGTGAGACTCAGAGCAAAACAAAGAAAAATGAGGGTACAGGAAGAAGTAATCGAAAACACCCTTCAAAGAGCCCGGGAAGCCCTAAAAAATCTAACCACCACTGAAAACTACAAAAACGTCCTGGAAAAACTAGTCCTAAGGTCAGCCATAGGCCTCGGCGGAGGGGATCTGGAGGTAGTCCTCCCCAAGCAGCACAGGGGCCTAGAACTAAACCTAGCCAACATCGAAAAAAAGGTAGAGGAACAAACCGGAAACAAGACAGAAATCAAAATCGCAAACGACGAGGTAGAAGCAACAGGGGGTTGCGTGGTAAGAAAAAGCGACAAAAGCGTGTTCATAGACAACACCTTCGAAGCCACACTCGAAAGAAAAATGGGCAAAATCAGAGCCAAAGCTGCAAAACTACTCCTACAGTAAGAAAAGCAAAACTCTCACCAATTTTTTAATTTTAAAGCTCCAAAAACAGTCCAAAAGGGGAAAATACCCCAATAACAGACTCAAAAAGGGAAATAAAACAATTCTACTTTTTCTCAGAAGCATTCAGAACAAGCCCCCTCAAGGAAGTAGGGAAGATAAAATGAATAAAAAAAGGTAGTGGTGTTACCGAAACCTTAAACAGTTTAACCCAAGTACGGCAGCAACATGAAGCTAATAACCAGACCGTAAATCGCGATAGCCTCAATGAGCACTATGTAAATAATAGTCCTTCCGAACATCTCAGGCTTCTCGCTAATCGCACCAATCGCCGCAGCGGAGGCCGTGCCCATTCCGAGACCCGCGCCAGCGCCCGCCAAGCCAATGGCGAGCCCTACACCCACTCCGACGGTGGTTTTCGCCATTTCGGGGATGCTCATGTAGGTTCCCTGGGAAACCACTAGTATGGTGCTGTAGATTGCCGCTATTCCCACCAAAATCATCGCTACATACAGTAAGAGCATTCTTCTGTTCATTTCGCCACCTCAATTAGAAGATTATCAGAAGGTCGCGGATTACGCGGGGTTCGACTTTCTCTACTTTGCCGAAAAGGATTATTTTAATGTTTCGTATTTCGTTTCTCTTGAGGTCGAGGAAAGCTATTGGAACTCCTATGTGGAACGGGTATCCTATCATCGCCGTGTACGCCTGCTGTGTGAGGTACTCTTCCACCGCGTGTTCTATCGTGGATATTGACCTGTTCTCCATGTAGGCCTCCCTAACCTTGTAGGCTAGGTCTCTGTACTCAGAGACCGAGAGGATGTTGAGTATGCTCTCTATGTCTTGCGCTCCTATGCACTCCCTGATGGCGTGCTCCGCCCGGTAGAAGGTCGGCAGGATAAGGTTCTCGATTGTTAGGGGTTCGAGCCCCTGTGATTTTCCCCTCATGATTATGAGAATGTTCGTGACGTCTATTTTTGTTCCGATCAGTTTCTGAGCGTATCTTCGGTCTGTGAGGTCCAGAGTGACAATGTTTCTCCAGAGGGATTTGTAGACGCTGCGTTGGAGGGCAACTTCAAACACTATAGGCAGGTTGAGGGCCTCGTAGT
>JAUQYY010000271.1 GCA_030587505.1 Candidatus Sigynarchaeota archaeon | reverse complement strand
AAACCCATTTTTCGCAGATTCTGCGAGGTTCTCAGCGGAGCTGGGGCCCTCTCAACGTGGAGACTTACCTTGCGGAGGTCTCCCAAACTATGCTTGTGAGTCTACGGGTTTAACGGGGCTAATTCCCACGGAAAGCCCGCAGACACCACTATAGGATTCACAAATGCGCGAAAAATGAGTTAAAAATATTTTTAAATTGGGATTACGTTAAGTACAACGCTCTGTGTGTATCGTTCAGCCCGGGCGGAGATGACCAAAGTGAATTAGTACAGGAGGGAAGTGGAGAGCCGCCCCGTGATCCTTGTGTTCAGAAAGCCTATTCCGAATGACCACGGGCCAAACAATGCGCACCTTCCCCCCACACCGCTAACACAAGATAAGTTTTCATAACGTCAAAAAACTCGTCGTACACCAAGTGACAGAAGTTAACTATACCTTCTTTTCATAGAAAGTTTATTTAGGGCGTAGCTTTCGTATTTCAGAAAGTAGTACACTATGTATGGGGTTGTTGAGTTGCCAGATGAGTCGGCCAGAGTTTTTTCAGGGACCCTGTATAACTATATCACCTTGCTACTTATAGTTGTACTAGCTGCTATTAACACAGTAATTATTGCAAATGCTGTGGGTGCTCAGCTTTTTGGGAGTTATAGTGTCGGAAAGATTTTGCTGGATTTACTTACGGCTCTTTGTTCTGTTGGTATGGGCGCCTCACTTATACGATTTCTCCCGGATTTCCTTGTCAGAAAAAAATTCGATATGGTTGACACGGCTATTAGCACCGCAAGCACCGTAATTATTTCAGTTTCTCTGGTGTTTACGGTTGTTTTCTTTTTTGCGTCGCCGTTCATTGCAACTAACGTTTTCCAAGACTATTGGCTAAATCCTATTCTTCAGCTTATGACCGCTATCTTTCCCCTGTTGAGTGTGAGCATTGTTTTCCAAGGGGTATTGAATGGTTTCCAGAGATTCGATTTGGCCATGGCAATGAGAATATTGTTCACCACCGTCTATCTTATTTTCGTCATAGTTTTTCTTGGTTTGGGATACGGAATTGAGGGAGTAATATACGCGTTCGCCCTTGGATACGCTTCCTCTGGACTCGCCGGATTTATTTTCGTTTGGAGAGAAAGAAGGAAGATTGGCAAATCAGAGAATAAATTCAAGCTTTTCGACTTCACCCTTTTCAAGGAGATGTTCAACTTTGGCAAGTGGGCCTACGGGATGGCGTTTATCGATCTCGGTTTCACACGTTTTAACGAGCTTCTCATAGGCGTGTTTCTGATAGAGGCTATTTTGGGCATCTATAGAATTGGTCAGACTTTCGCGTCTATTCTGGGTTACATAGGATTGGCGCTTATGTACACGCTGAACCCCTACCTCTCCGAGTTGACAGCTGTCAACAGGGAGGAAAGAGTGGTGAGAATGATGAAAAGGTCAACTAGGTACTCGCTAATTCTGTCCCTGCTGTTTTCCGCCCCCATGATTGTATTCGCGTACCAAATTTTGGAATTGTTCTTCACTCCAGATTTTCTACTCGGAGCTGATCCCTTGAAAATTCTGATTATCGGCTTTGTTATTGCAAACGTTTCAAGACCAGTCGGATCATACTTCTTCGCTAAGAAACGATTGTGGGTGAACTTTTTGATTCTCTTTGCCTCTTTGCTCACGGGTTTTGTGCTGAGTTTTTTGCTTATTCCAGTTTTCAGTATGAATGGGTTGAATCAGACTGGAGGGATGATCGGAGCCGCTATCGGTTTTGTTTCGGGTTGGATAGTTAATGTTTTACTCTTCGCATTTTTCACACGGAGATACTTCAAGATAAACATTTTAGAAAGGGACTCTGCGGTCTGGGCTGTAGCGTTCATTCTTGGTATTTCGGCTCTTGCTCTTCTCACCACGGTCAGTTTTGAACTGTCAGTTCTGGGTTTGGTCATGTTTGAAATCGTCCTAGTATTTAAATACAAGAAAGAGTTGCTGAACATCGCAAAAATCGCCGAAGCCTACCTGCTACCATCACAAAAAAGATAAGACCTTTCGCCGATAGAGTTAAAAATAGAAAAGTTAGTAATAGTAAAATAAAATCGGAAAGCCACAAAAATGGTTACCGCTACGCAAGGGCGTAGAAAAACTGAGCCGGGTTAGTCTAGCGGCGAGGCGCCGGACAGCCCTGCCCGGAGTGCAGATTCGGTATTTCAGGCTTGACCAAGGCCCGAGCCGAAACCAGGGTTCAAAATCCTTGGAGCAATCTCCAACGAGGAAAATCCCTGACCCGGCTCCAAATCAACCTCACTAGTCGAAAGCTGGGATACCCATCAAGATTAAAAGCCTTTCACGATTTCGAAGTGAATAGTTGGTGGGGGAAGCGATAAAAGTTTATAGTGGTTTGTACAGATTAATGTATTACCCCTAGAGGTTCACGGTGAATGTGAATCAGTTATAGCATGAATAAGTGGGAGAGTGTTGTAGTGAATTTTGGGTATGAGGATATTGAAGGGATAAGAAAGGCTGTTGATGCTCTGATTACGATTTTGTGCGAGATTAGGAGCTTCGCTCCTGGTTATGAGCTTGATTCTGCCGCTGAAGAGAGAATTAGGAGTCTTTTGAGAGCGGTGAGGGAAGCGCTCGGTGGGACTATGGAGAAGTTTGGTTTGCAGCGGTTGGAGGAGGGAGGGAAGAGTGAGGTGGGAAGGGTTGATCTATCGGGTATTCTTTTTGTTGTTGTTTCTTCCTCTGCGCGGAAGAGGCTTCTTGATTTGGGGGTTGAGCCCAGGTTTGTGGTCGTTACGGGTGGGCCTCTGAACGCGGTTGATATGAAAGCTTTGAATCCCGGCATCTCTGATGAGGCTCTCGAGATGGTTGGGAGGAAGGTTGAGAGTGTTTGGCGCGAGATAGAGAGCAGGGCTGCGGAGGCTGAGCGGATTGTGGTTCTGGTTGAGGAGGGGAGTGAGGGGGGTGTGATGGTTTCCGAGAGGGCTGACGAGATTCAGAGGAGAACGGGGGTGCAGACGTCGGTTAAGACTTTCCCGAGTGTTCGGGGCCTGTCTTTGGAGTTTTTTGAGGAGTTTCTGGGTGAGGAAGATGTTTGATGAGGGTGTTTTGGAGAGGTATAGGAATCTGACCCGGGACGTTGAGGAGAGAATGATAAACCTCCACCCCATACAGTCGGGGGGTAGAGCGGGTGACTATCCCGGGGTTGTGCAGGCAGTTCTCAGATTTGTTGACGGGTACAGCGTTTGTGATTTCTGCTTGAAGGGGAGACTGGATCTGATAGAGTCTCCTCCGCTGTGCGACTTCCATAGGGACATCGCTGCCTTTCTGGAGATGGATGAGGCTAGGCTTTTCCCGGGCTGCCGCCAGGCTCAGTACGCCGCTTTTCACGCCCTGGTTAAACCCGACGACACTATCATTGTGGATTCCCTGGCGCATTATAGCACTTATCTGAGCGCTGAGCGTGTGGGGGCGAGGATTGTCGAGGTTCCGCACTCGGGGTATCCTGAGTACGACCTTTTCATCGACGCCTACGCGGAGAGGATTGAAGAGGTTAAGAAGGAAACGGGCAAGTGGCCGGCTCTGGCTTTTCTAACCCATGTTGACTATAACTATGGAAACGTTTTCGACGCGAAGAGTGTGGGCGAAGTGATACACGATTACGGCGTCCCTTTTGTTCTGAACGGCGCATACAC
>JAUQYY010000266.1 GCA_030587505.1 Candidatus Sigynarchaeota archaeon | reverse complement strand
TTCTCGGGGGGCATCCAGTCGGACTCGAGCATCATAACTATGCCCATCGGTGCGCCGGTTTTGGTTACGGTGTCCTCCACGATTTGCTCCCAGCCCGGAAGCTCGTACACGGGGTATCCTCCAATCCAGAGAACCATGCCCAGCCTCTTTATGAGCTCTGCGGTGTGGGGGAACACGTAGTCGTAGACTATCTTGGGGCTGGTTGGTGGGATGCAGGAGAATGCGTCCGAGAGGATCGGGAAGAGTAGGGTTCCGAGTGTTTCCTGCTGAGTTTTAACGAAAGCTTCGATCACGTCGACGCAGAAGTCGAGGAGTCTGTGGACGAACTCAGGGTTCCTCCTCGTGTCCTTGACCAGGTTGTTGAAACCCCTTATCTGAACAGCCATTGACCAGGGGGCGTTGGCTATCGCGGTGTGGAAACCGTACTCCCCAAGCTTTTCTAGGTACAGTTTGTTGCACTCGTGGACGTATTGGCTGCGGCCCGCCTTATTGAAGTCGGGTATGTCCAGTTTTTCAAGGTCGCCGGGCTCCTTGATTAGGGGTTCGAGGATGACCGGCCATGTGTCTTCGGGGAAGTACATCTTCGCCCCGAGGGCCTCGGGCTCATAGTTGTAGATGTCGGAGAGCTTTACGACGACGTCGAACTTGAATTTCACCGCGGTGTAGAGCTGAGAGTAAATCATTTTTTTGGCGTCTGTGCACAGCTCCCTTATGGTTATGCCCGCAAACTTGGCGGAGAATTCGTGTATCGTCGGGAAGATCGGCATCCTGTCGGGCTCCTGAAACAGCAGAATCTTCGTGAAACGCTCCGAGTATGACTGAGGCTCACCCGAAACCATCTCCTTAAACTCATCGGCGAGCCGGTCAATCTCAGCGTCTATGTTCTCTTCCTTCAATTTCACAACATCCTCCTTCTATAAGCAACTTATAGGTTAGATTATTCTTACTTCCAAAGAGAGTTAAGTATTTATAGGGTTTTCTTGGTGTTCTGGAGTCACACACGTGTTAAAAGCCTTTGGAAGCTACCTGATTTCTGGCGAACTAACCCCTACAGAGTTTCGTCGGAACTGCAGGACAATACTATCGCATTCTCTATATAAAAAATTATTTTTTAACAAGTTCGGCTGGACCCGTCCAGGCCCTTCTACGAGCTAATCCTTTGGGACCTTACGATGACGACCGGAACAACCACGGGTGTCCCCTCGATTTTCTACAACACCACCCACGACTTCTACGCCCAAACCCTCTTCTTCATAAGAAGCTCAAAGATAACCTGGGCGGTGCCCGGTGAGGACATAACCTTCAACGCCTTCCCCCTTGGTCCGATTCCCCACATGGCGTACATTAGAACCATTACCGCTTCTCTTGCCGCTGGTTGCGCCGTCGTTGCAGGGCACACGGGTATGCCACACCCCGATTTTCCGATTCACAGGAGGCTTGACGACACGATAAGACTCATGGAGGCTTACAGGTGTACAGGCGCTCTTGGGATAGCCAGCTATATGAGAAGATTCGTAATGAGGGCCCAGGAGCTGGGGGTGGACTTCTCGAGCGTGAGGGGCATCCCCGCTCTGGGCGAGCCATGCCCGAAGGGTATGAGGGACGACATGGTTGGCAGACTCGAGGAACTCGGGGCAGACGCCCCAACAATTGGCAACGCCTACGGCTTCACCGAGTGCCAAGGCGCTTTCCCCGAGTGCGCCGAGCTGGCCGGCTGTCACAACTCTGACCCCAGCCTCTACTTCGTGGAGGCCGTTGACCCCGAGACGGGTGAGCGTGTGGCCGAGGGGGGAGAGGGACACATAGCTGTTACACACCTCAACAGGAGGGGAACTGTGTTCCTGAGGTACCTCCTCGGGGATGTGGGGAGAATCACCTATGAGCCATGCCCTCACTGCGGCAGGGTGAGTGAGAGGATGATTCCGATCTCCGGCAGCGTCTACACGACGAGGACGAAGGAGCTTGTCAAGCTCAAGGGAACACTCATAAACCCTGGTCTCCTGATAGACGCCATCGAGAACATTGGGGGAATAAATGGAGTACCAGGTTTTGTTCACCAAGGCCGACCCCAACGATCCCTACTCGCTGGACAAACTCGTTGTTAGGGTCTACCCAACGGGCGAGAAACCAGCCGAGGAACTCAGGGAAGGCATCGTTGACGCGGTTGTCAGAACCGCCGAGATGAGACCGTTGATAGAGTTCGTTTCATCGCCGTTCGAAATCTTTGACCCCAGGACATCCCTGAAGGCAACCAGAATCCTGGACATGAGACCAGAATTGGAGTGAACCAGACCCAAAAATCTCTTCACCATTTTTTACATTTAGACAGGTAAAGGTTAGGCTTTTTATTCGAGCTTTTTCGCGTATTCGAGTGATTTTTTCTGCTGTCTCAGCGTCACGTTCCCTCTGATGCCCTTGCTCCAGAGTGTTTCGAGCATCGTCCGAAGGCTGACTCCGGCGAGTTTTGCTGCTTCTTCGAGAGTGATTTCTCCGTTTTTGTAGAGTTTCGATGCGTACTCCACAAGCCCCTCCCTCAACAGTTTTCGAATCGCGGTGGATTCTTCTATATCCTCCCTCTCCGCTCTGAAGGCCACGCCTCTCAGAATCTCTTCGGGGAGTCTTATGGTTTTAGTTTTCATTTGCTTCTCTCTCCACCTTCTCCAACTCGTTTACGGCTAGGTAGTACTCCTCCTCGGATACGAGGTTCTTCAACTTTTTCATTATTTCTTTGACCCTTTTCAGGCTCAGCGCACCCCTCTTGTAAATGTTGAGAATAACTGCGGTGGGTGTGAGGTAGGTGATATCGAACTCGTCGAGAATTTTTAGAAACTTGGAATCGTCACTAGAAATCGCGTCGAAGCCTCCAGTGTGGTACAAGCGTAAAGCCTCCGCCTCTCCACCGCCCAGACCTAGGTAAACCACAATCTCGTCGACATCCGGCTTTTTTGTGGGCTTCTTCACCGTGATTCTGCCCTTTTTCAGGTTTTCGTCTATCTCGAAGGCATCAGCGTAGCCCTCTTTCTTTGGAATGGTGGCGCACTCCTCCCGGACTTTAGGGGGAATACAAACATCGAAGCTATCGAGAACTATGCCCTTTGCGCCCGCCTTTGTGAGTTTGATTAGGGAGTCTGAGTCCATAACGAGTCTCATGTATTCTATTGTAATAATTGTCTTATAAAATCTTTTCCTCAACACTCGATGAGTGGGGAAAAATAGAAAGGAAGTGTAACGAGAAGGGTTGGAGTGACATTTGGGTGGGCTTCAGAGAGGAGGATTAGCGGGAGTCTCTCGGTGTGTTTACACCCGGATATTCTAGGAGAAGCATACAGTGGTTTTTAGGGTTTCTTTTTTGCTAAGAATTGGCAGTAGCGGTCGTTTGACATTAGTGCTTTTGTGTTGAAGCTTGTTTGGATGTTTAGTTTTTCGAAGAGTGTTTTTGCCTTCAGGACTACAGCCGGGGAGTAAAGCTGGAGGAGTTGGCGAACAACTACGGCCTCGACACGGTGACCACGTCGGCGATCATAGACTACGCGGTTGACCTCTACGAGAGGGGAATAATCGGCGACGAGGTAACCGAGGGCCTGGAGCTTATGAGAAATTTTGAAACCGCACTCGCACTCGTCGAGCAGATAGCCAGAAGGGAGGGTTTCAGAAACATTCTGGCTGAGGGTTGGCTCTCGTGCATCGAGAGGTTCGGTGAAGAGGCTGGGAAGTACGCCTTCCACATAAAGGGATTAGATGTTTTGAGCGACCCGCGGATGCTCTTCAACTCGGAGTGCTTCGAGCAGATAGTTAACCCGAGGGGTGGCTTCCACGTGGTTCCCGCCCTGTCCCCGACCATGGTGCCGGGTAGAACCCCCGACAAGCTCATGAGACACTGCACACGGATAGGCGTACCTGAGGATAGGATTAGCAGCATCTTTGAGCCTGAGTTCAACATGGCGAGGTTCACAAAGTGGATCGAGGACTGGTACAGTGTCATGAACATTGCCGGAATCTGCTTCAGACACCCGATCGCGGTGAACTACAATCTTGAGAAGGTCACCAAGCTCTTTAATGCCGCGACGGGGGTGGAAATCTCCCCGAGAGAGTTTCTGAGATTCGGCGAGAAAATCACAAACCTACAGAGAATGATAAACGTCCGCGAGGGATTCTCAAGGAAAAATGACACCTACCCGGAGAAGTGGATCGAGGAACCCCTCAGGCTGGGCGACATGGAGTTCTGGTGGAAGGACTACTACATGACAAAACAATACACGAAGGAAGACGTCGAGAAGCTGATAGACGACTACTACGATGAGCATGGCTGGGACCAAAACGGCATCCCAACCAGAAGCAAACTAAAGGAACTAGGACTAGAAGAAACCATAAAAGACCTCTAACACAACCCTCTTTTCCATTCTTTTTTATGATTTCACCCAAAAGTGGATAAAAACAAAAAAAGAAGTTGGCTGTTTCTTGACGGTTAGTCTTCGATTTCTATGATGACTTCGCAGATTTCGTCCCCGTCAACCATGCGTTTGGGGAACTTCACCCTCGCCTTTGGGTTCAGTTTTTTGACCTGCGCCTCCGCCCACGACCATATGATGAGGTCGCAGAACTCGGGGCAGTCTTTTATGTATCTTAGCATCGGGCAGAAGTGTTCGATTTTCACGGCTCGTTTTGGTGTGCGCTCAGTCCAGTTGCCCTCAACGCCGAGGATAGCGTCCTGATAGTCAACCACCCTGGCTATGCCCTCCGCGTCCAGGTTCTGTATGTTGGAGGCTTTAACAACGAGCGGGGCGAGAGCCTCACCCTGCTTCCTGAAGTACCTGTCCATAACCTCAAAACCCCTTTTCCCGAACCTCTTCAGTATGGGGATTAGGAGGTGTTGCATAAACATGCCCATAGTGTTTACGGCGAGCTTCCATTTCTGCTCCATTGGAATCTCCAACGCGAACAACTCCTGGATTGTCTAATTCACTTGCGGATATACCTATTAAAGTATTACTACAGAACCCGCTGGCACGATGTAATATGTATGTTTTTTGAGGGGGTGTATGTGACTTAGCGGTTGTGAAGGGAGATTTGTGGGGGCTTCTTTCCGGGAATCAAGGCTCAAAAAGGGAGATAGACAAACCACCAACAAACCCAAAAAAAGATAAAATACACACTTACTACATCATGCCGAACCCGCTAGTCGTTTCTTTCTCAAAGGTTCAACTTCTCAGCCCACATCAGTGTTCAAAAAGCTCAAAACACTATACGATTTGTTCACGGCCTACTGGCATCCTAAAACTGTGAGCTATTAGCTTGGTAGGTTTTGTGGAAATCTTTTGAGGAGCCCTATACCTTGATTATTGTACAGCGCCCTGAGTCCACTCGGAATCTGCGCAAGGGCACATATTAACAGGTTCTATAGTATGAAGCTCTGTGAAGAACGCTACACCGCCAGCGAAGGGGTGTGGAATCTCCAGAAGGTTATGAACGTAAGGGAGGGCTTCACAAGAAAGGATGACGCGTTTCCCGAAAACTGGTTCGCGTCCCTGAAGGCGGGAGACAAAACAATTGTTCTGATGGACTATTTCGGCGAAAAGAGAATAACGAGGGAGGACGCGGAAGGCTTTCTGGAGAGCTGCTATAGGGCTCGTGGATGGAGTGTGGAGAAGGGTTCACCCACGGTGGAGAAGCTCAGAGAACTCGGACTGGGAAACATCAGCGGCGCGTGGTAGGAGAGTAGTAGGTCGCCGAAAAAGTTGCCCAACAAAAGTTTACAGGATATATTCTATCCGTATAATATC
>JAUQYY010000254.1 GCA_030587505.1 Candidatus Sigynarchaeota archaeon | reverse complement strand
ACTACTGGGATTCCCTCGTTGGCCTCACCCATCACGAGCCCCGCGGCGGAGGCGAGTTGGTCTGAGACGCTAATCACGGTTGTTTTAAGCTTGTAGCCGAACAGGTCAACGTCACCGCGTCTGTCCCAGAGTGGTTTCATCCCGGATACGCCTATGGCAACGTTTATCGCCCCCTCTCGGAAGGGCCTACCGTGGGTGTCGGAGATAATAACGGCAACCTTTACCCCCGTCAGTTTTTCCAGCTCAGCTCTTATTTCTCTGGCTGATTTCTGGGGGTCTCTTGGCAATACGGTGACAAAATTCTCACCGGGCATGTTGGATTTGTCCACCCCCGAGTTCGCGCAGATAAAACCGTGCTTGGTTTCGGTGACGATTGCGTACTCCATTCGGATAATTTGTCTCGCCTCCCTGAGAATAACCTCCACCTGGCGGGGGTCCTTTTCGAACCTCTCAGCTGTCCGTACGGCGAAGTCGGAGGGAACCACTTCGTCGAGGTTGACCACGCTTCCCTCCGCTCTGGAAACTATGGTTTGAGCGATGACGAAAATGTCCTTGTTTTTGATTTCTAAACCCTGAGCCCTAGCAGCCTTAACGATTATTCTCGGAATGTTGTCACCTTCACGGATTATGGGGATTCCTCTGAGACCTAATATCTGAATCATCTCTCACTCCTCACAAATGGTCGGATGGAGTAATCTGCGAATCAAACGGGTGAGAAGGATGGATGACCGCTTTGAGTTTCAGTGTTCCAAGAAGGGTTTTAAGGTGCCTCTTATAAATACTCTTTGCATAGGAGGAACGGATTAGGAAGTTACTCCTCAGGCTCGAGTAACCCCGCTATTATTTTGGAGACTATGTTTTTGTACGCGTAGCCTGTTGCACTGTTAAAATCGAATCCTCTCGTATCAACACTTAGCTCGTCAACCCTGTCTCCGAATGTACATTCGTTAACGATTTTGATAATCTGCTTTGTTATGTTGTACCTCTTTGACTTGTACCTCACTATAATTGTCTGTTCTTCCCAGTTCACCTCGGCACCGTATATTTTTCTCTGCAGGTTTATCGCCTCGGCAACATTAAGATCGGGATTTAGCTCCATTAACTCCTCGGGAGTGAGAATCCTAACACCCTCCTTAGCCAAGAGTGCCCGCTGAACGAACATGCCAAGAAGCCAGCATCTGTTGAATCTACCCGGCCAAACCCTAGAACGTTTATATTCGGACAAAAAACCACCTGCACAGTTTAGAGAACATTTGATAAATAATTTAAGCGGGTAGTATAAAAATAATTTGTAGACTGCAACACAGATATGAGTACCTAAGCCACAAATCCGGAAAAAGGGTTTAATTACAGTGTACAACTAATAGTGGGTGCTTAGCAAGTTAAATCAGAACCGTGTTCTCCAGAAGATCGAACTGTGCTCAGTCAGCCTTGTGCTGGTTCGGGCCTCTTCCTAGCTCGATTCCTCTTATCAGGGCTTGGATGTTTCTTTTTTTCACGTTCTCCCCCAAGTCTAGTTCTTCCATCACATCCAGTAGAGAGGTGAGAATCGCCTCCTCTGAAACAATGTCGGTTATCCCAACTAGGGCGCCGAGCATTATCACATTGGCTGGTGTTCTTGAACCGAAATCGGATTCTGCGGTCTGAGTGGCGGGGATTATGAAAACTTTAAAATTGCCTTTCAGAGAGAGTTTAATGGCATTATCGACCAGGATGAATCCGTCTTCCTTCACGTTAGCCGAGAATTCTTTCAGTGGTTCTTCCGCCAACGCCACCAAAACATCCGGCTCGGTTATAACGGGACAAATTATTTCATCGTCAGAGATGATAACATCTGAAACAGTTGACCCACCCCTCATTCTTGACCCGTAGCTCTGGATGCTTGTGGCGTTTTTCCCCTCGTAAATCACAGCACTTCTGGCAAGGACGAGCCCCGAAAAAACTATTCCCTGCCCTCCTTTTCCAGCAAACCTTACCTCCAAAGTTGTCAACCCGGAATCCCTCCTTCACTCTCTGAAAGAGAGTTCGAGCCAGTCGAGCTGCGGTTTTTTCAACTTTACGGTCCCTCTCTGTACACCTTCGATGAGCTTCCGATACTCATTGGTCAGTTCGGGCCGTTCTCTATCAACAAATTCGCCCAACACTAATCTGCCTGCGATTTTCCTTGGGGGTAACCTCTTTGCCCGCTCCAGCTTTATGAACCTTTCCTTAAACCAGTCCATAAGCTGCTTGGGGTCCGCCATCTCGTTTTTCCTCCCGAACTGGGTGGGACACTGGCTGATAACCTCAATATAGGAGAACCCACGCCTCTGTATCCCCTTTATTATTGAACCTGTTACTTTTTGGGGTTGAACCGTGCTCCACCTAGCCACATAACTCGCACCCGCGCTCGCCACCAGCTCGCAGAGGTCGAAAAAGCCCTCTATGCCACCGTACGGAGAGGTATACGTGTACGCCCCCACCGGTGTGGTGGGACTTGTCTGGCTACCAGTCAGAGCGTAAACCAGATTGTTAACGCCGATCACGTTTATATCAAGGTTTCTTCTGGCGGCGTGCACGAGGTGTGAGATGCCGATCGCTCCGCTGTCACCATCCCCGGTAAAGACGATTACCTCGAGATCGGGATTGAAGAGTTTGATGCCCGTGGCGAAGGCTATGGCTCTTCCGTGGGTTGTGTGCAGACTGTCGGCGTCAATGTATCCGGGTATCCGCCCCGAGCACCCTATACCCGAAACGAAAACAACATCATCCATATTCATACCCAGCTCGTCGATAGCCCGAAGCGTGCAGTTCAGAACGATTCCGTTACCACAACCCGGGCAGAAAACCGTTGGAAGCCTGTCCTCCCGCAGATACTTTCTCAGGGGGTGAACGGCACTTACAGTTTCACTCATATCATCCTCTCCATAAACACAGATTCATGCGAGCTTCTTGATTTCACCAAGAATTTCGCGGGGGGTGAATTGTCTCGCTATTCCCATAACGGGAAGTACATCGGCTTCTCCCCTGACCGCCTCAGCCACACTGTGGTATATTTGACCCGCATTCAGTTCAGGAACCAGTATGTGGTCAACGTTCTCCGCCATTTTGAGTACCTCGTCGTAGGGGAAGGGCCAGACCGTGATCAAGCGCAGGTAGTCGACGCTTATTCCCTCCCTCTTCGCCTCCACAACCGCCTTCAACGCAACTCGGGAGACAGTTCCATAGGAGATAACAGCTATCCTTGAATTTTCGTGCCTTCGTTTTTCGAGGAAGGTAAATCTTTTGGAATTGTTGATCACCTTGTCTCTCAGGCGTCTAACAAGCTTTAGATGTTTTTCCGGATCGTCGATCGGGTATCCTCGCTCGTCGTGGCTCAGGCCGGTGAAGAGAACGTGATAGCCGCTGCCGAGGGAGGGAAGCGGGGGAGGAATACCTCTCCTGTCGGCCTTGAAGGGTAAAAAGTCTTTTTTAGATGTGCGGGGGTTCCGCCTCCAAACTATGTTTAGTTCGTCGTACTCTGGAACCTCAACCCTCTCCCTCATGTGAGCGACTTCCTCATCCGCCAGCAGGATGACCGGGGCCCTGTAAGTCTCCGCAATGTTAAAAGCCTTGATTGTTAGTTCAAACATCTCCTGGGGCGAGGCGGGTGCTAGGGCGATTATCATTCCGTCTCCGTGCCTACCCCAGAGAGACTGCATAACGTCACCCTGAGAAACGCGTGTTGGCAGCCCGGTGCTGGGTCCCGTGCGCTGACAGTTAACGACAACGCAGGGAACCTCACACATGACCGCCCACCCTAGGTTCTCCTGCATGAGAGAAAAGCCAGGCCCACTCGTAGCCGTCATCCCCTTCGCGCCAGCTAGTACAGCTCCTATCACCGACGCGATGGAGGAAATCTCATCCTCACACTGAAGAAACACACCGCCCACTTCTGGCATTCTGCGCGCCATGTGCTCCATTATCTCGGTGGCTGGACTTATAGGATACCCGGCGAAGAACATGCACCCAGCGGCTATCGCTCCCTCCGCACAGGCCTCGTTTCCGCTCATAAAGTAGACTCCAGGTTCCAAGAAAAAATCCTTCAGACCACTTCCCATTTGAACACACCAATCAACATTTCTTGACCTATTAGACCTGAAAGGTTCCATAATTTATATGGTAACCGTTTAAATTAGGGTTTTTCTCGCAATCAAAACAGCTATCAGCAGAGACGCAACCAAGAAGAGCGATAGGACGGCTGCGTCAAGCACCAGCGAGGGAAAAACGTCCACTAGGGCGAAGCCGACTCCCAGAGGACCCAACTCTCCACCTAGCATTAGCTTCCTTGTCGCGTCAACAGCGTAGGTTAGGGGATTGAACTGAGCGAATACCCGCAACCAATCCGGCATCACCTCAAGTGGGACGATAGCCCCGCTGACGAAAAAAAGGGGCATCAAAACGAGGTTAATTAGCTCGAAGAACTCGTGCCCGGTGGCCCTAAGCCCAACAGCTGTTGAAACTCCCGAGAAACCCGTGATCAGTAATAGGAGAAACGGAATCGCGAGTAGAACATAGAACCCCGTATTTATTTTCACCCCGACCAGAAGGGAAAGCCCAAGCATAATCACACCCTGTATAAGGCTTCTTATCAGCGTTGAAATAATCTTGCCCAGCACGATGGATGTTCGGGGAATGGGTGAAACTAGCAGCTTGTTGAGAAATCCCAGCCTTTTGTCCCACACTATCGACGAACCAGAGAAAGACGCCATAAACATCGTCGAAGCAGCCACAACACCCGACGCGAAGAAATCAATGTAACGAACACTAAACACGTGCAACAAAACATACTTCACGGGAGGCGACGAAGGCAAAGAAAACACCAC
>JAUQYY010000356.1 GCA_030587505.1 Candidatus Sigynarchaeota archaeon | reverse complement strand
ATTTTCTTCGGGAGACGCTGGTTACCATGTCTTCCGCCGTGAGCTTTTCAAACTTTTCGGAAATCATTTTCTTCTCTTCGTTCGTGAAGTCTCCTGGTTCGAACTCCATTCCCAGCCTCTGCCTCACAATATCCAACAACAGGTTCCTTACCTCTTCTTCGCTCGGCGTTCTGGGCGCGTCCTTCTCCATGCTGCCCGCGTACATGGTCACGTCGCGCAGCATCTTGTCCCTGAGCTTCTCCTCGGGGTACACGTAGTAATCGGTGAAAAACTTGACGCTGGGCGCAAGCCTGTTAATGAAGGTGCCTACAACAATTCCTTTCCCCGAAGCTAGGGATGTGGTACCTCCCAGCTTTTTCTCTCCCTTCTTGATGTCTCCCGGGTGGCTGTAGTAAGCGTCTAAAACACCCACCCTTACGAAGAGCTCAAGAACTATTTCCCCGGCCCATATTCTCTCCGCCTCGTCCAGATTGGGAAACATGTCCGTTGTTGTCACCAGAGCCGCCGCGATTTGACCCTTCGGCGCGTAGTAGGTGCCCGCCCCACTCTCTCTGCGTCCAACCAGCACACCGTCTCTCTTCACGGCTTTGTACCGAATACCGTCCAAGTCCTCGTACTTGCCCAGACTTATTGACTCTCTGCCGTGGGAAACGAAAATCAGCGTGTCGGGAATCTTGTCCTTGTCACGCAATCGGGACAGGACATCAAAGGCAATAAGCAGCTCGACGCCGGACATGTCGGAAACTATTAGTCTCCCCTTGTGCTTGGTTTTGAATTCCTTTTCGCTTCTCTCCAACTGCTCCATCACGTAAATAACCTCCAAAACGATTTCTGCGTATTCTTTAATCGCTCATAACTTTGATTATCCTTAAATTAGGGGGGATGGACTAATGAATATTTTCGCATGTGGAATATACTCTGTTTTGATTCAGCGTATTTATAGCTTGTGGAGTGAAAAAGATGGGGAGCAGAAGGATTTTTACAGAGCTAACAAAACAGCTAGGCAAACATCAGGAGCGAGGGAATGTCTAGTAATTAGACTTATGTTAAAAGTGCTGGTGAGCTACCCGCGGCTAAAGCCTGTGGGCTTCCCGCTTCAATGATGAGGCTTGCTGGTATTTCTACCAGTAGAGGCTTCATCTCGGCGGGCGAATCAGGGCCACCCCATCCCCGCATCTTTATCCTGTGTGCTGAAATCCAATCCCTGTGGGGGTTTTCGTAGCTAAGCCCTTCTGAGGCGCCTCTCGGGTTTACACCCACCACTACACAAGTAGCTCTTTCAGCCTTCTCGTGTAGTAGGCGGATGAATTTGCCCCAAGAGGCGTCGAGTATCTTTTTCCTGGGAGCTTACGCCGAAGGTTTGGAGAGTACTTTCACTTCGGAACACACCGTGCAAGACAGATTGGGTTTCATTAACATGCCTTTGGAAGCATCGCTTTCCTTTATTGATGTGCCCAGAGCGATCTACCTAGGTGAGCAGCTAAAGCCGAAGGTGTTCTTCAGTCTGGTTTCCTACTTCGACCAGGTTACCCAAGAAATAAAAAAGCAGGAGAAGAAGCCGAGCGAGGTGTTCCAGCCGGATAGAATAGTTCTGAGGGAAACGCCTGACGATGTTCAACTCACGGATGAGAAAAGAGCGGAGTACGAGAGCGAGTGGGGTGGTGAAATCTTCAGAATGCTGGACATACAGGACACTGCCTTCCTCTCCATGGAGTGCCCCGAACACAAAGGTCTCCACGCCTGGGAGGACATGTTCATCATAGAGGCGCTGAGAAACGGGGAACAGATTGCGGAAGGAGAGAAGGGAAGGTTGACCATAACGAATCTCTGGTCCGAAGCCACACCCCTGGTAAGATACCAGACAGATTACGTGGTAACCCTAGACAAAACCCAGTGCAGGTGCGGCGGAAACCACCTGAGAATCAAGATTGAGGGTAGGGAGTAGGATGTTATGGCTTGGAGAAAGTATTGGAACGAGAAGATAGAAACGATGCCAAGAGAGGAGCTCAGAGAGCTCCAGTTTAAGAGGTTGAAAAAGCAGTTGAACCACGTTTACCGCAATTCCGCATACTACGGTGGGCTGATGAGAGAGGCGGGAATAACGCCTGAAGACGTGCAATCACTGGATAATTTCACCAGGTTTCCGGTCACCTACAAGGATTCGATAAGAGAACTCATCAATAGGGGCGATCCCTTCGGCGGTCTACTGTGCATCCCCTTCGAGGACATTGAATCCATATACTCGACGACGGGAACCACGGGGATTCCGTCTATCCACGCTCAGACAAAGGAGGACCAGGAATACGGGGCGGAGCAAACCGCTAGACTCATGTGGATGCAGGGATTCAGACCCGGCGACGTTCTCTTCTGGCCCCCGGTCAGGTGGAACGGGTTCATTTTCGGAGTTACACCAGGAATAGAGAGGCTGGGAGTGGTCTCAATCACAAATGTGTTGTATCCGCTTCCCAACTACGCGGATAAGATGGTTTACGCAATTAAACACCTTAAGCCAACCATGATGGCGGCTCCCATTGTAATCTTTGACGGCTTTCTGGAGGCATGCAAACGGCTGGGGGAGAAACTGAACGAAGTATGTTCTAGTATACGCGTCCTGTCTATTGGTTATGGTGATGTTTTAACAAATAGCTACAGATTTAAGTTAATAAAGGAGGCGGGGTTGGAACCCGAAAAAATCTACAGCGGAGGCGGCGCAGCGGACACCATGATCCACCTAGCCGAGTGCGAGGTGCGTGAGGACACACATTTGTGAAGACCTGTACCTAGCCGAGATCTTGGACATAGAAACGAAGGAGCCCGTTGGAGAGAACGAGAGGGGCGAGTTGATTCTTTCAAACCTCTACATGAGAGGCACCCCTCTGGTTAGGTGGGGTAGCGAGGACATCTCCACCTTTAACGTTGAGAAGTGTGGGTGCGGCAGGACTCACGGCAGAGCCACATGGATTGGCCGCGCCGGGTTCCAGCTAAACGTTATGGGTAAGTGGATTCTACCCCTAGACGTCGAGGATCTGCTCATCGACGTTCCCGAGGCTGCCGGTGCCCCCTTCACGCTTTTCAGGTACAGGAAGGGAGCAATGGACAAGTTGAAGATGAAGATGGTCTACGACGGGAGCAAAGGGCTAACCAAGGAAGAGTTCAAGGAGAAAGTTTCCAACATCATCAGGGATAAGCTCGGCGTTTAAACCGACGTTGAGATAGTGGATTCAATCGACGATTTGCCCAAGATCGCACACAAGTATAAGCGTGTAGAAGACCTCACCAAAGAGAGTTAAGACAAATACTTCAGGCGTACAAATCCCCTCTTTTTTGCGTGGACATTTTGTTGACTCCGTTTTGTAGTTGTCATTCGAAGAGTGATTCCACTCTATAGAACTTGTTTTCTGCTTTTTGCAGAGAATGAAATCTTTTTAAGATTCCGATGTGTGAATTTTATCATAGAACAACGATGACTAGGTGTTAAAAGAATGTTTCGAAGAGAGAAAAAAGAGACACCGGCGGAGAAGATTCGTGGTGAGGTAGGTAAGCAGTCTCAGAGAAACCTCTTGGAGAAGATCGCCTACTTGATCCCTGGCTACTGAGCAGAAGAAGTTTTTCTGCTCGGCTAACACGGATACAAGGCGAAGGAGATTCGGAGAGAGGCCGACAGAGCCCTGCGGAGCTACATCCACAAGGAGCTCAAAGACTGTAAGGGTGACCTGAACCTCGTGCAGGAGATGCTCGTGGACTACAATGTTAAGAACACTTGGGAGCAGATGGATAGACTGATGGCTCTTGTGGATAGGGTTTCGGAGAGAATCAACCACGCGGATTACGGTTACAGCGGCTTTTTCGACTCGGTGAAAATCCGAGAGCCGGAGCTTGACAGGATGTATGAATTCGACGCATCCATCCTTGAGGATGTGAAAACCTTCAGGAACGAGATAAAGTCCTTCAAGAGGGAGCTCGAATCCGGCGACTTTGAGAACTCGTATCAGCGTGTTTTCTCGCTTAGGCGAACACTCGACGAGATTGACAAGAAATTCGAGGGCAGAAGAAGCTATATGCTCAAATTCGAATAGAAATATTAGAGGTGAATGATGTGCCGGAATTAATAGAGTGGACCGGTGCCGGTCCCCAGGATATTGTTTGGAGATATCCGGACAACAGGCCGACATGGGGTGCGACCCTAATCGTAGCCGAAAACCAGCTGGCAGTGTTCTTCAGAGACGGGAAAGCCTATGACGTTTTCGGCCCAGGAAGACACGTGCTAACCACTCAGAATCTCCCTCTCCTCTCGAAGGCGTACAGCAAGCTGAGAGGCTTCAAGAAGTCTGAGTTCACGTCCGAGGTGATATTCGTTTCTACCTCGCAGTTTCAGGGCAAGTTCGGAGGGAGAGGCCAGACCCAGGAACTCGCACCGCTAATGTTCCACGGCTCATACTGGTTCAAGGTAGAGGAACCGAAACTATTCGTTGTTGAGGTTGTTGGAAACTCGAGGTCGTACACGACGGATGCGGTTAACGAGTTTATTCGAGGATTCATAGTTGAGAAAATCATCGACACGCTGGCGGGCTTCACGCTTAGGGATGTTTTCACGCAGCTCGACGAGAGCAGCATGAAGGTGAAAACCAAGATAAAAGAGCAGTTCAGAAGAATCGGAATCGACCTCGTGGACCTCAAGTTCGAGGGGCTAGATACAACCCCAGAGTATAGGGAGAAACTGTTCTGGTTGCAAACCGCTCAGGTCCAGGGCGAACGCCTAGCCACCCTGGAAACCACCAAGGACGTAGCTGCGTCACTTGGAAAGGGAGGCGGAGCCGCAGCGGCGGGCACCGGAATGGTTATAATACCACAGATGCTTCAGCAGCCTCAAGGACCGCAGATGACGATGACAACGTGTCCGAAGTGCGGAGCACAGATTCCAAACAATGCGCGTTTCTGCAACAATTGCGGGGTGCAACTCCGAGGTGGAGGAACCTGTCCGAAGTGCAAAACGAAGGTACCGCCAGGGAGCAAATTCTGCCCAAACTGCGGCAC
>JAUQYY010000218.1 GCA_030587505.1 Candidatus Sigynarchaeota archaeon | reverse complement strand
TCGGAGGCCAAAAAGTAATACAAATTTATTTATCTATATTGAAATAATTATACATAGCTAACCAAAACTCAAAAAGAAACTTAACAAATGGATAGGGTTGCGGAGAAATTTAGTGTTAATGGGCCTTTCAGAGACCCAGAACCTCGTGTAAACATATCCAACCCAAATTCACCCGGTGTTAATGAGGGTTAAACGGTGTTTGGTAAGAAGCCTAGCCTTGAGAGAGCGGATAAAGCTTTTATGGCTGGATATGAGGCTGAAAGAAGAGGAAACTGGAGTAGAGCGGTTAAAAACTATGTGGAAGCTGCTGAACTCTACTCCGCGTTGAAGAATAGGTTGATGGAAGCGGAGGCGAATTACTTCGCAGGGCACTGCAGCCTCCTACAGGCGAACAGGTCAGAGAGCACGGATGACTTCAAGAAACAGTTAGAAAAGGCCAAGGACTACTGGGAATCAACCAGAAAAATTCACATCAAACTCGAGGTAGAGGACATCAAACCCGATATTAGGGGAGCGATTATTGATAGCTCCCTAATGCTTTCAAGCCTCGCAGACCTGTTAGAAGAGCAGGATTTGACGAAAAGAAAGAGCAGGTTTTTTGACGTTATTGAGGGGTTGGAAAAGTGCTCCGAGATTTATCAAAAATATGAAGAATTGGAAAAGGCGGGAATAGTTGAGTTTTGGTTGGGTATGATAAAACTGCAAAACTACATGTATCTCGACTTGGAAAAGAGGGAAGGAATCCTAACCAGTGCGATTATTAACTTTAACAACGCTGAAAGACTCCTAGAAGATGCGAACAAGGAGAGACCCTCACTCTGTCTCCCGAGTTTGGTTAACAAAGCGAAAATTGCGAGAGTTTTGGAATCGAAGGAACCCGACGAAATAAAAAGGAAAATGCTGTCAAATATTCGTGACGACGAGGCAAAAACACAGGAGGAGGGATTAGCTTTCTGCGAGGGGGTGGCCGCCCTCAATTTATCCCGCGCCGATTTCCACCAGGCCACTTTCATTAAGAAGATTGGTGAAAGGATTCGTCTCTTACAGGAAGCTCTAAAAATTTCTGACCAGGCACTGTCCAGCTTCACGAAAAATAAGGAGCAGAATCTGATTGCTGAAACCTACTTCATCTCCGCGAAGGCTAGTAGAGAATTGGTGGAGATAATCCCGGTTAGAGGCAAGCATGAGGAACTTCTGAAAGCCGCGTACGAGGGTTTCAAGAAGTGTCTTAGACATTCCAAGATTCGGGAGGATATCTGGATAACCGCGAATGTGCTCGCGGAGATACCGGGAGTGATAGCGGACTACTCCGGGTTTATTAAGAGTGAGGTGCTCAAAAGAGAGATTTTGAGGGAGGGCGCTTCATTCGGACGCGAAGCGCTAGAGTATGTTAAGAAGTTGCCAAACGATTTGAAATTCTTGGGAAAACTGTACGAGAGTATGGCTAAATACGTTCTGACAACATCCATTATAGGCGAGGGTAGGGAAATAACAGCGGAAGAGATGGAAAAAATCGTAGATCTCCGTTCACGGGCCTTCAGGTATGGGGAGAGAGCGGTTGAGTATTTCGGAAAGATTAGTGAGGGAAACCCAGCCTTCGAAATCACGGTCAAGGCGGGTTACCTTCTCTCCAAAGTGGGGACCAGCGACCAGGAGAAAATCGAAGTATTAGAAAGGGTGGAGAGCTTCGCCGAGAAGGCGATAGAACAGTACAAGTCTCAGGAAGAGGATCTGAGAGCCGCGAAGGTCTCTTACCTGCTCGGCCAGATATACGAAGACTTGTGGCAGTTATCCGGCAATGAGGATTATTACAGAAAGGCTAAGAGCTCCTTCGCCGATGCATCAAAACTGTACACAAACGTTGACTGGTTGGAGTCATCCGCCCAGTGCTTGTGCAGACTGGCAGAACTCGATGACAGGAAGGGAAACTACAAAATGGCTTCAGATTATTATCTTGAAGCCTCAAAGAAATACGAAAAAGCCGCACTGGAACACCCCACTCTCAAAGACCAAGCGAAGTATGCAAGAGCGATGCACAACATTGAATTGGCAAAAGAGAAGGAGAGGGAGGATTGGGAAACCGCTAGGAAGTATTACGAGAAGGCTCTCCCACTTTTCCCCAAGATATACGAGCATGAAGCCAAATTTTACGAAGCAAAGGTTAGACTGTTAGAGGCAGAATCAATGAGTATGGGTAGGGTGGGAGAAAGAGCCGCACAGCTCTTCAGCTCAGCAGCCCAAATGTTCCGTCAGAGCACTTCCCAGCTCAAAGTTGGTTTAGAGACATCAACCCTAGTCAATTTGGCTAGAATATTTGCCGACCTCGCCGAAGCAAAGGAAAGAATAGAGAGAGGTCTACTCGCGGGTAGAGAAGGTAAACACGAGGCTGCGATTGTTCACTTCAATGCGGCGATAGAAAAAATGGAAGCGCTGCCAGCAGAAGCATCTATTAGTTCAGAGGACGTTAATGCGATGATTCTCTTCGTAAAGGCCCTCTTAGAGTTTGAGAGGACGCAGATAGACAACGCCTTGGAGACCTACCAAGCCGCTGCAAAACTGTTCCAAGAAAGCTCGGTTCTGTTTACCAACGAGAGAATGAAAAACATATCGAAGGGCTACTCGGACCTTTGCTACGGCGTAGAGAATCTTGTCAGGTGCATGGAGGCGGAAGCGGATCCAATGAAGGAGTACATAAACGCCACAACGTACTTTGAGAGGTCGCAGAAATTTTTCCAGGAAGCAGGGCTAAGCAACTACGTCGACTACCTGGAGGCGATGAAGAATTACCTGGACGGAGTCAGATACAGCAGAAAGTTGAAGCTGGAAGGGGTTGACGAGGCGAGAATGAGTTATTACAGGATGATTGAGATAAGCCTCACCAACGCCATTGACAACTTCCAAAAATCAGGCCACATCTACATGAAGGAGAAGGCTGCCTTTGAGCTGGAAAGAATAAAAAGAGAACAAGTCCTGCACGAGTACCTGAGTTTGGTGGGGAGCACCCAGCTCGAAGGAATGGAAGGCTTCACTCTCTCCATTCCGAGGGAAGCCTTCGAAAACGCTTTCGTCATTCTTCGTGTGGTGAATCCGATAGCTCACAGCGTTTTCCAGACAGGCGAAGAGATAACCGTAGACTTTGAGATTTCCAACGTTGGCGCAGAAGCCGCAACCCTCGAAGAAATAGAGAACATTACTCCCCCCGACTTCGAGATTAAGAGCGAGGCCGTTTCTCAACTTTATGTTGGAAAATCCTCTATGTCTCTGGAGGGAAAAACGCTGGAGAAAGGGCAAACGGAAAAGTTGACTATAAAAATTAAGCCAACCAAACCAGGACTGTTTAATTACCAGCCGACCCTAATCTACAGAGACGAGAAAAAGAACAAAAAATTTTTCAGGCTCAACATTCCGATTATGGTGAGCGAATAAACAACATTAGAGGGTGTGAACGCCTTTGAGTTGAGGAGAGGGTGAAATAGAATGATTCACGGCTTGTGGATAATTAAAAAAACGGGAGAATGCATTTTTGAGAGGCCCTTCGACACTAAGGCCGCTCCGGACATCTCGAGTTTGCTATCGGCCATTCACACCTTTGCAGACAGCATCTCCGAAGAGTCCGTGAGCTCCATAACCCTAGAGAACGTGCTATTCAGATACAAAATGTCCAGAGACATAATCTTCGTCCTAGCCACAGACAAGGAGGACGAAGTCTCTGAAACCCTGGACAGCCTAGAGGTAAAGTTCTGGTCGGAACTCAAACAACCATTAACAGAAATCACAGACAAGGAGAAATTCGAAAACTTCGCCCGAGAAGCAGATGAAATAATTAGAGAATACGAACGCAAAAAGGAAATAGAAGACCTAGACGATAAGCTTAGATCACTCGAAAGAGACCTCGTGTAAAACAATCCCCGAAGATTCCCAGCCTGAAGCTACCGCATCACATTAAAGAGATTTGAGCCTGTAAAGGTTCAAGGTAAGGTCTCATTCTTCAAGCGCAGCCTCGTAAAGGTTTCACAATTTTGAGCGGGAAGAGAGAATTTATACTAGAACAGAACGATCACTACTCATTTTTGGATAAAAAAGAATATATGGAATACTATCACGAAAATTTTAGAAAGGAGTTTGACTGTTAACTCGTTTAAGCGCTAAGGAGCGAAAATCACCTAAAAAGATAAAAGGTGACTAGCCAGAAAACAGGTAAAGGTTTCCACGTGTCGATCTGACGAGGTTAAGAGATCTGCTAATTTGGGAGTCCGTTGTATGGTTTAATTTAACCGTAGGCAAGGAGAGATACGGAGGAGTGTCTAATGACTGAGGAGCTTATTCAAAAGGCCAGGATGCTGGAAGAGGAAGACAAGCTGGAAGAAGCGTTGGAGATTTACACCCAGATAGAGAGAGAAGCCGAAAAGGCTGGGAAAATTGAGTTGGCTTCTCAGATCTACATAGAGAAAGGGTTGATACTCACGAGGATTGGCCGACACGAGAAGGCCGCCGAACTCTTTAGGAAGGCTCTGGAGAACTATGAGAAGCTTGGAGATGAATCGGGGATAGCGGACTCCACTTACAATCTTTGCATCGCTCTCTCAAACCTCGGGGAGTATGAGGCGGCGATAGAAAACGGGGAGAGGGCGCTCCAAATTTATAAGAAGCAGAAAACGCCGGAGTACGTCGCGGACACAACCTACGCCTTGGGATTAGCCTACCTCGAGGGAGAGCAAACCGAGAGGGGAGTAGAACTTCTGAATGAGGCGTTGAAAGAGTACAAGAAACTCAAAAACGAGGAGGGGGAGGCAAGCGTCCTCCTGGATTTGGGGAACGCTCAACTAGATCTTGAAGATTTGGATAAGGCTTTGGAGTACTACAAAAAGGCTCTCAAAAAGTTTGAGAGGATGAATGATAGGGTCAGCTACGCTGACACGCTGGTTTGCATGGCGGAGGTGTTTGAGGAGAGGGAGGAGCCTGTGAAGGCTGCGGATAACTACCTTAAAGCGGTTCAAGTTTACGTGGAGGAGAATCTTAAGGAAACGGCGGAGGACTACATAAAGAGGGTGGAGAATATGCTGTGGGACTTGCCGAAATCTTCACGGAGGAGGATTAGGAAACTGGTGGACGAGTTAAAAAATAACATATAGAATTTAATAATTTCTCAAATTGTGTTGCAAAATTTGCAATGAAGTACTAATTTTGTAGTATAGCAACATTTTAATAATAGTTTATTGTAGATAAAGTTAAAGAAAAAAGAAAATTCAACCCCAATGTGAGTGGGAAAATTGGTATTACACAATGTGTGGATTCTCCTGAAAAGCGGTGTTTGCATATTCCACAAAGAGTACCGAAGTGTTCACCTAGATGAGAACCTAGTTTCGGGGTTTTTGAGCGCGGCCACCCAGTTCGTCACTAAGCTGGGGGAGGACAGGGTAGAATCAATAATAATGGGCAGGAAAAAGTTCGTTTGCATTTCATCAAACGAGTTAATCTTCTCCGTGTGTGTGGATAGGGACGACGATGAGCAAGAGGCCTTTGAAAAGCTCTGGGAGATTAAGGTTGCATTCCTAAGAAAGTATCTCGAAAAAGTCAAAAACTGGGACGGAGACATTTCAGTCTATAAAAATTTTGAAAACGACTTGGATAAAATAATTTTCGAAGAAACGAGGGTATCCGCCGCTGTTAAGGAGTTAGTCCGAAAGTTGCAGCAACACAGGGAGAAGCTTCTTGGCTGAAGGTTCGGCTAACTCTTTCAAAAAGACAGGTAAGTAGGGGAGAGAATAATAGGAGGGAGGAGAGAGGCTCCTTTTATTCGCCTACGCGTTCCGCGGTGCTTTTCGCCTTGTCTAGCGCTTTTCTGAGTCTTCCGAGTTTTTCGCTGATTATTCTTATCCTGTCGAAATCGTCGATGTCCTTTCTTGAGAGCTCCATGTCCACCTCTTTGAGCACCGCTCTAACCTCGTTCACCGTGTTTCTCACGGTGTTTCTGAGTTCTCTGCTGAGTTCTGGTACTAGGATCCTCTTGCGGATGCGTCTCCTCTCCAGTAGGTACGCGGCGGTGACTATCAGGGTTATTGCTCCCATGAATGCGAATCCGAAGATCGCGTATTCCCTTGATTGTTGTGGGAAGTAGAACAGGGGTGGAAGCGAGGGTTTTTCTGGTTCCACCTTGAAGTTGTAAACGTAGTGTGTCGTGGTGTAGTTTTCGGCGTCAGCGTAGAGGATCATAGTGTAGTCCCCTGTCTGGTTGGTGAAGTATGTGAAGAAGAGCGCAACGTACCAGCTTAGCTGGTTTGTTTGAAACGCGGGTAGTGGGAAGAAGGTGCCGTTGGGCAGTATGAAGATCGCCAGAAGTGTGATGTTGCAGGGGATGTCGTTTCCCTGCGAGTCGGTGACGTGTACCTCAGCGTACAGGTTCTCTCCAATGCGTAATGTTCCGTCAGGGTTAGGAAGGAATAGTTTAATGTTAAGTACGAGTCTGTTTTCGAGAAGCCAGTTGACGGCGTTCACCGCGAGCTGAGCGTTGTCCGATAGGTTTATGTGTCCGCTGTCGAAAATCGATGAATCGCCTATGACGAGGAGTCTCCCGTAGCCGGCCCTGGCTGCGGCCATTACGATTTTTCCGTCGGAAGTGTTTGCGAGGATAACCGCTCCCTTGGTTGTGTTAACGTCTAGGATTGCGAATGAATCCAGCTCTATGCTGTTCAGGTTCCTAGTGACCGGGTGTGACTGGTTCATGTTTGCCGCGGTGACTGTTGCTGTTCCTGTGTCGCTGGAGTCGACGGTTATCCCGTATGGTTGTGTTATCAGGTTAACCGCTGTCCAGTTGCACTCGTTTTCGGGTTCCACGCAGATGAGAACACCCATCCCGTTTTCGAGGAGACCCTGGAGCATTGTGATTTCCTGTGTGGTGAAGACTTTTTCGGGGTCGACTATTCCTATGCCGTCGTAGAATGAGAGTATGGTGCGGTTGTACTTGGTGAGGAAGGGGATCTCGTCTATGTCGGTTCCCTGGTTAAACAGCTCTTGGGCGAATTGGAAGTATCCGCTGTATACGCTGTCCAGGCGTTCTCCCCAGCTCTCTAGGCCTATTTTGTTGTGTATACCGTCGAAGAAAAGTCTGCCCTCCGGATAGCTCAGGTTGAAATTGATGGTTACGTTCCCTAGGGATTCTCCGCCCGCCGTGACCGCGATTACGCCCATGTAGTGGCCTGGACGTGGAAAATACGTGGTGTTGAAGGATATCAGGATGGTTGCGTAGCATTCCCGGGTTACTATTCTGGGTGTCTCGTTGAAGAGTTGGGTGGCGTTGCCCGAGTATGCGACTTGAACGTTTTCCAGTGTGTGAGTGCTCACTATGGTCAGATTCGTGTATGAAAAGTCGAGTGGGAAGTTGAGCTTGAATGGCCTGTTGGGTACTGATGTTGGGAAGAGTATGGTACAGCTTGGTGGGGTTCCGATGAAAACGTTTCTGGCTATGAAGTTGTCAAGCAGGTATGTTTCGCTTATGTTTAGCGTGATGTTGCCCGAGAGCAGTTGCTCTATACTCATGAGGTTC
>JAUQYY010000210.1 GCA_030587505.1 Candidatus Sigynarchaeota archaeon | reverse complement strand
GATGACTCCAGAAGTTACGAACCATCGAGTTGGTCCTTTCCCCTTTGAGTTGTTTTCTCTGATGTTAGTTAAGTCTCCTACAACAATCTCCGAAACACCCTTCTCGTAACAGTCCTTCACAAAACGATAAACCAACGTATTTATTGCCTGTCTAAACCTCCCCTTTCGTTTTTGGTAGAGTTTTCTGAGTTTTTACTCGTATATCCCTTAGCTGTGTCTCTCAAGATGGTCTGGCACTCCGCTATTCTTTTGTTCCAGTACCACCAATCACTCAGCAGGGGTCTTCCAGAGTAGATTGCCGCCCGCTCGTCTCCCTCTATCCACGTTGTCAGTATGTTTATCACTCCCAGATCGATGTACGCCCTCTTGTCTCCGACTGGCTGGTGTGGAGGCTGAACCTCCACCGGCATGAAGGCGTACCATTTCTTTGAGAGTTCATCATAGACTATTTCGAGCCTTCCTTGCTTACCGTTCCACCTGTTCTCGCCCCTCCACTCTATCTCGAGTTTGAAGGGAAGCTTTAACACATCGCCCTCCGGCCTGTAGCTGTCGCATCTGATTAAAATCCTCAGCTTTCTCTCACCGCTCCTCCTGTCCTTCCAGTATCCTGGGGGGTGCGGTTTCTTCTCCGATTTTCCCGTTTTCCACTTCTTCGGCAGGGCGAAGAAGGATTTCCACGCTTCGTTGTTCTTCCTTATTATCTGCTGGGCGGTTGCCGAGCCCACCAACCGCTTGTACTTGTTGTACTCCTCGTCGGTTTTCCAGTCGAAATTGCCTGAGAAAAAGGATTGCCTCCGCTTGTAGTTTATCTCGTTGTACATCCTGGAGCAGCTGTCAGCCAGCTTGAACAATCTTTCAGTCTGCTCCCCTGTGGGCCTCAGTTTGAAGGTGTTGGTTCTCATCGTTTCCCTTTCTGCTCCTTTCCATACCCTAATTATACCCGTTTCCACATTTTAACTCTCCGCAATTCATCCCACCTCTGAAGAGGGTGGGCTTTCTTGCTCAAAATCTAGGTAAAATTGGAGTGTTACAAGGGGTAGAACCCATTGCCAGAATAGGGTTAATTACTTTACTTAGTAAAGTTTTTATTTCTTGTACACCTTTTATCGCTTAAAGGAGGTTGTATAGAGTGGAGCTGGTTTCTTTAACCTCCGAAGGCCGAATTGTGTTAACCTTGAAGCATGGTAAGCATACTTACAGCGAATTGAAATTTGAAACCGGATTAAGCGACAGATGGCTGACCATTAAACTTGGAAAGTTAGAAAAGGAAGAGATTGTGGAGAGGGGTGGCAGGTGGTACAGTTTAAAAAAAGAAATCCCCGTTTCCCCCTGCGAACTCAGTTTGTATATGGTTTCCCAGGCTAGGCGAATAGCAAAAGAACTTGCAAACCTAAATTTCATCAACACAGTCATCCTTTTCGGTAGCGTTGCTCAGAAAAATGCCTACGAGTACAGTGACCTAGACCTAATAATTGTCGTCAGTGAGCCGTATGACATGGCCAAAAAGGAAACCCTGCTGGAAATTTCAAGGCTAGAGTCCAATTACCACATAACTATTGAGCCACTAATCCTTTCGAGGGAAGACTTTTTAGATAACGTGTACTCGAGTGAAGGGGGAATCATCTACGGAGTCGCGGAAGGGTTTGAGGTTCTAATTGATAAGACCGAGAAGCTGGGCAAGATTTTGCATAATAGAATTGAAGAAATTAGGCACAGCCACCACTACCTGGTGGATGAGAGAATATGGCTGAAAGCAAGATAAAGGTGCTGTTGAAAATTTCCCAAGTAAATCTTGAGAGGGCGGAAAAACGCCTCAAGGCCGGAGAATACGACTCCGCCGTTTTTCACGCCTCAATGGCCGTTGAAAGCGCAGCAAACGCAATGATCCTTGAACTTGGTGGTGACGAAGCAAAGAACCATCGAGCAATCAGTGGATTAGCCGCGGTTCTGAGAAGGGTGAAGCCTGAACTCCTGAGAAACGAAAAGTATGCGCAATTGATAGAGAAGGGAAGAGAGATACAAAGAGAAGTCGTCTATACAAGGTATCCTTTAAAGATGGCTGGCAAGTGGGTGACCCCCATGGAATATTACACCAGAGAAAAGGCCACAATGGTTATTGAAAACGCCAAGTTTGTGGTCAATGGAATAAAAACATATCTTAAGAGCAGCAAAAAATAGCCAAAGAATCAAATATGATTATAAAAATGTAAAAAGAGATTTCACAGAAACCCCATAACTTTTGCAGCAAAATCCTCGCGACCCCCTTCCAAAACTCACACACATCCAGTCTTTAACCATTTTTGAAATTCTTCGAGTAGTGAAGTGTTTAATCGCGGAAAGGTTTTTACATTTTTACCACAGCTTTCACACCCAAAGTTATTCCCGCCTGATTTAACCCTTTTTATTGACAGTTCGAAATAGGTTTGGTAAGGTTTAATAGTGTAAAAACGTTATGATGCCGTAAAATTTTATATTCCTCGAATACTTAGTACGATTAGCGTATGCGGGCCCTTGGCCTAGCCAGGATTGGTCTCCTGAAAGGGCGCAGAACCAGGGTGGAATGGTGCGTAGGCCTGCGGAGCCTGTGATCGCGGGAAATCCTCCCTGAGGGGTGGATTCGCGACTTCAAATCCTGCAGGGCCCGCCACTCTTTCTCTCATTTACATTCTTGGGGGTACCTGTATTCCCAGTATGCTTAGTGCATTTTCTAGGGTTTGTTTAGTTATGTAGACTAGTGCGAGTCTCGCCTCTTTTGTTTCCTCGTCTTCTGCTGTGAGGACCGGTTGAGCTTCGTAGAACTTGCTGAATTTTAGGGCGAGCTGATAAGTGTACTCTGCCAGAATGTGGGGTTTGAGCTGTTTTGTAGCGGTTATCACTGTTTGGGGATACTTCGCTATGTGCTGTATGAGGTTTTTCTCTCTCTGGTCGCTTAGCTTTTCGGGTTTAATGTTTGGGGATGGTTTTTTGTCCGCCTTTTCTAGTATGCTTTTTGCTCTGACAACGGCGTACTGTATGTACGGTCCGGTTTCCCCGTCGAAGTTTGTTACTTTGTCGAAGTCGAATATTATTGTTTGTTCGGTGCTGAACGTTATTAGCCAGAATCTCACAGCCCCTACGGCTATCATCTCTGCCAGTTCTCTTTTCTCGAGTTCGGGGATATCGGGCAGGTTTTCGTTCACCTGCATGTAGGCTCGTATGAAGGTCTGGTTGATCACCGCGTCTGCGTGGTATCCCACCCAGTTACCCTCGCGTCCAGAGAATCTCTCATTCGCGAGTTTAACGTGTTTGTAGGATAGGTGAACCGAGTTTTTGGCTTCCTCCTCGTAGCCGAGGAGCTTGAGGCTTGACTGCACGGCTTGCTGTAGGTACTCCTGCTCGTACCCTATAACGTTTATCACTTTCTTCGCTTTAGCGAATTTGTTGCTTGGCTTGCTTAGTGTGGGGGCTGTGGTCCACAACACCTGTTTGTTGAACTGGGTGTTCCACGGGCGGTACTTCATATCCGCTGTCAGCTTCCCGAATTTCCACAGCTGGTAGGCTATGTCGTGAGCTACGTATGTTGGCACTCCGTTGGAGCGTATTATCACCTTGTCCGGGTTTTTCTTATCCTTGAATTCCTCCAGCCTGCTGAACTTCGCAACGAAGCAGCCCTTGTATTCTCCCTCGGTTTCCCACACGAAGTTCTCCGATTCTTCAAGTCTTTTCAGCGTTTCTTCCCATATTTTGGACCTGGCGATGTCGCTTTCCCAAACCAAGAGATTGTACGCTATGTTCGCCCTAGTCGTTGTTTCAAGGTTTGACTCGACACACATCTCAGCTAGGTGACGGCTGAAGTCTGCGACTTCGTTTCCCCCCCTTCCCATGAGGCGCATTACCTCTTCCACTTCCTTTTCCAGCTCAGGGTCTTCTTTAAGACGCTGCGCGCCCTTAGCGTAGATGAGCCCATACCAGAAGTCGAGCTTGGTGTCCTTCTCCCTAGGCACTTCCAAGTGTATGTCGTTAAGGAAGCACCAGACCAGCACCCCTACCTGCCTCCCCAAGTCGTCTATGAAGTTCTGAACCTCAACCTCCCATCCACAGTTTCTGTGCAGGTTAGCCACCACATCTCCCAGCACCGCGTTTCTAAGGTGGCCGATGTGTAACGGTTTAGTGGGGTTAACAGCCGTGTGTTCAACTAGGACCTTCTCTCCCTTTCCCAGATCCGCTCTCCCGTAGGAGTCCCTCTCAGCGAAAACCTTGTTCACAACCATCTGGGTGAATTCCGAATCGTTAAAGTAGAAGTTAATGTAACCAGGCGGTGCAACCTCTATCCTATCAACGAGAGGCAGCTTTGAAG
>JAUQYY010000207.1 GCA_030587505.1 Candidatus Sigynarchaeota archaeon | reverse complement strand
GAACCTGAGACCCATCAAGTACTATGAGGGTGTTCCAACCCCGATAAAGGACCCCCAGGGTATAGACTTCCTCATAGTCAGGGAGAACTCAGAGGGCATGTATCCCGGGAGGGAGGGAGACCTCTCACTGCTAGCGGAGAGGCTACCAGACTATAAGGATCGCCTGGGAAAAACGTTCGCGGACTGGGGACCCGGAAAATTCGCCATCAGAGTGTTCACCGACAAGGGGTGCAGAAGAATAGCGAGGTTTGCCTGTGAAAAGGCGAGGGAGAGAAAGAAAAAGGGCTTCCCCGGAAAGGTAACGTGTGTCACCAAGTCGAACGTCCTGAGGGAGAGCGGCGGACTGTTTCAAAGAACATGCGAAGAAGTGATTAAGGATTACCCCGAGCTGGAGTACGAGCACTTCTATGTTGACGATATGGCGAGAAGAATCATCAGGTTCCCCAAGGAAATGGACGTGATCGTAACATCAAACATGTTCGGGGACATTCTCTCTGACCTAGCAGCCGAACTCATGGGCGGATTGGGCATGGCCCCGAGCGCCTGCATAGGCGACAGGTACGCCTACTTCGAACCGGTCCACGGCTCCGCACCTGACATAGCGGGAAAGGGAATAGCCAACCCGACCGCAAGCATCCTATCCTCCGTGATGATGCTCGAGTACCTCGGAATGAGAGACAAAGCCGAAGAACTCGAAAACGCCGTGAAAGAAGTCTACAAAGAAGGAAAAGTGCTAACACCCGACATGGGCGGCAATTCAAAAACCAGCGACGTAACGGAAGCGATAATACAGAAACTGAAATGAACCAAAACGAACAGGAAAACATGTTAGGGGGAATACTTATGGGTATGACGTTAGCGGAAAAAATCCTCGCAAGGGCGTCGGGCAGAGAGGTTGTCAAGCCCGGCGAGTACGTCACCGCTGATATCGATCTGGCCATGGCTCATGAGGGTTTCGCCGCGGTCTACCTTGGGTTGCTGGGTGCGGGGATAGACCGGGTTTGGGACCCGGACAAGATTGTGGTTCTCTTGGACCATGCGGTGCCCGCCCCCAACGTGAGGTACGCGGGGATACACAAAATGGTTCGCGAGGCGGTGAAGAAGCTCGAAATAAGGAACTTTTACGACGTGAAGGCGGGAATCTGCCACCAAGTCCTCCAGGAGAAAGGTCATGTCCTTCCGGGTATGCTGATTGTCGGTACGGATTCCCACACAACCACGTACGGTGCCCTGACAGCCGCAGGGACGGGAATAGGGTTCACCGAGATGACTTACGTCTTTGCAACCGGGAAGCTGTGGTTCAGGGTTCCGGAAACCATCAGGTTTGAGCTCAGCGGAAAGCTGCCCTACAATGTAATGTCAAAGGATGTAATCCTCAAACTCTTGGGAGAGTACTCCGCTGAGGCGGCGCAGTATAAGTCCGTTGAATTCACCGGGAGCCTCTCAGGGGAGCTGAGCATATCCAGCCGGATGACCATGACGAACATGGCGCTCGAGATGGGGGCAAAATTCGCCTTCTTCGAAACGGACCAGAAAACAATCGACTACCTCAAAAACAGAACAACAAAACCCATCCAGAACCTGAAGGCGGATGAGGACGCAAGCTACGAGAAAATCATCGAGGTGGACGTCACCGACCTCGAACCTCAGGTAGCGGAGCCCTACACTGTGGACAACGTGAAGCCGGTCACAGAGGTTAAAGGCATACCGGTAAACCAGGCGCTCCTAGGCTCCTGCACAAACGGTAGACTGGAAGACCTACGAGTCGCGGCCAAAATCCTTGAGGGCAGAGAGGTTCACCCCGACACCAGACTCATCGTGACACCCGCATCCACCGAAGTCTACAGGGAAGCCCTAAAGGAGGGAATCCTGGAAACCATCATAGACGCCGGCGGAATCATAAGCAACCCCACCTGCGGAGCATGCTTCGGAACCCACATGGGAGTTCTAGCCGCAGGGGAGGTCTGCATCGCCTCAATAAACAGAAACTTCAAGGGAAGAATGGGCGACAGCGAATCCAGAGTCTACCTGGCATCACCAGCAACAGTAGCCGCATCAGCCGTCGAGGGCAAAATAGCAGACCCGAGAAAATATTAAAGGGGAGAGTTGAAGCGAGATGGACGTGATAAAGGGAAGAGTCTGGAAGTTTGGAGACAATGTGGACACAGACGTGATATCACCCTCAAAGTACATAGAAGCCCCCATGGAGGAACAAGTAAAACACGTCATGGAGGAGATAAACCCGAGATTCCCACGGGAAGTAAAGCCCGGAGACATCATAGTCGCCGGGAGAAACTTCGGCTGCGGCTCAAGCAGGGAAACCGCACCAGACCTAATAAAAAGGCTGGGAGTAGCAGCGGTCGTCGCAGAGTCCTTCGCCAGAATATTCTTCAGAAACTCGGTAGCCATAGGCCTACCCATACTGGTGTGCCCAAAAGTGTCCGAGGCGTTCGAGGAGGGAGACACCCTAGAACTCGACCTGGAAAAAGCAACCGTCAAAAACACGACAAAAAACATCACCCTAAACGGGGAACCCCTATCACCAGACATGCTAAAAGTCCTAGAGAAAGGAGGAATCACACCACTCCTCAAAGAAATAGCCCAAAAACAGCAACAACAGTAACCTGAAAACCTAGAAAACCACAGGGCACCCAAGGCCTAAAAACGTACCCGCAGAAAAGCACAACCACCACTTATGAAAGTAACATCACCACCAGATCCCCAAAAATTTCGTTGTCGTCTTTTTCACCGGTCATACTGCTCACAAGACAACCAGTAATAATACCATACGTATCTGGGCTGATTAACCTAGAATACAAAAAGGTAGTAAGGAAAAAACAACACAATATCTAAAAGATTAAGGAATTAATGAAGTAAACTACATATTTCGTTTTCATTTTTAGACACCTTACTAATACCTATTGGTAAGTGGAGAAAGGTCTAAACGGGGAACTTGAGTCTCTCAAGTGATGGAGACCTTAGCTTGTTTTGAAATGCTGACTCATAGAACAAACCGATTATTAGAACCACAATCAGAGACATGAATAGTGCAGCGGCAATTGTGCGCGTCAGCCCGATTTGAGCGCAGTACGCTAGAATAACTACCAGGTACAGCAACAGAAGTGAAGGGTGAAGGAAATCGATGAGAAAGTTAATGGAGAAGAACGCGTGGAAGCCGCACGGGAGATTAATCAACAGCAGAAGCAGACCGATTGAAGGGCCAAGTGAGAGGTAGGCTAGTGGAACAAATAGCATTAACCTGTTTTTCTTGGGGCACTGGTGAATAAATGCTTTCAGGGCTCTCCAAGCACCATCGAAACTCTCAAAGTTCCTAGACAGAATCCTGAAAGTTTTTACTGAACGGAAGGAGTACGAAGGAAAGGCAAAGGGTAACGAAAGTAATAGGCCAAAACACAGTGAAGAGTGAAACTTCATGAAATAGAATATAAGCCGTCGCTCAAATGAGTAAAGTTTCATAGTCAAATATAGATGCCATAGGCGTCCAGTAATAGTTCTTTAGCGAATCGATATCAGCCAGTCTCCAAAAGTCGTAGATGAAAAGCAACACCAGAATCAAAAGGAACAGAAAAAAGAAAAGGTTAGCTGCGTTCCTCGTTTTCATTTTATGAACACCTCTTGAGTCTACCTCTTCGCAACGGAGAAATTATTCCGTAGGTTATGTGCCCATCCATACTATATGATTCAGTCCCAGAGCTGCAGAGTAAGTGTTCATTAGTGAATCACTCTTCTAACTATAAGCAGGCATGTATTTAATAACACGAAGAAGAAAAGTAGCCCTTCAAGGGGTACCCAATTTATTTTGCCCACCGTGTCTAACGCTAGCAACAGTAGATATACATAGGCAGTCGTAAAACTCACGATAACAAAAGCCACAACTCCTTTCTCCCTTCGAGAGCCATGTCTAATTATGAAATTGAGCCTTTCCTTCGCATCTCTGAACATCTTATATTCTCCACTTGCATGCAACGAGCGAAAAAATATCAAAGGCACACCAGTTAAAAATAGCAACCCCAGAGGAATTCCGAAAAGCAGCATCAAGCCTAACAAAACGTCGTTGTTCATCTCAAGTATCTTCACACCGTTTACCTCCGCCCCAAACATGGACCACCGTAAAACCATTCCAGGAAGTATCCAGCCCTCTGGCCTAACAGTTATGATATATGTGAAGGAAACAATCACAATTGTGGTGAGTAAAACCATAAGAATTGTAATCCACCTTAACACAGTACCTGTATCTTTTTTGTCTAAACCAAGCACCTTTGACACCTAAATGCCTTGTTTATTAATCATTTCTGTTTTTCTCGTTTGTTTGTATACCAAGAGCGATATAGAAAGTTGTGATCCCAGCTTAAAAGTGTGTTAATACAACTCCTTTTACGAATTAGAGCCTTATGCCGTAAACGAGACCGGAACATTCTGCATCACTGCATTTAAGGAAGGAGGTAATGTGTATGTTTTTTTGCGTGGAATGTTATGTATTACTAGGATCTCTGGAATCAGCTTTTATAGACCGAGCATATTTAGGAGATAAATTATACTTTCAATAGCGGACCACCAAGAACCTGCATCTATAAGGCTTGCTATGTCTGGATCAATAGCTTCATAGGGTATGTGTGGAGGGTAAGCTCCCACGTACACCCAGTTGCCATTGCCGAAAGTTCCGATGAAGGTGCTATAGAAGTATGACATGTCTGCTGCCGCCCACCCGTTGATTGTGGCTGCAGCTCCATAGGGCCAAACTTGTCCCGTTGCACCATCCTTACTTATGAGATAGTATGTAACCGTTGGTACGGGATCCCACCACGGTTGGTTATAGCATGGATGATGCAGCTTCTCAAGAGTTCTGAATCCCCACTCTTTGTTATACTCTATCATAGCCACGGACTCCGACAGGACATACCATCTTTCGGTCTCTATCCAACCGGTAATAATGTATGAGATAGCACTTAAAGCAATACTAGCTGCATTTCCTATTACTCCGCCGTATAATGTACATACTATACTTGCTACTTCAAAGGGCATGGTTACGATATCTATACTCGTTTGGATATCATACCACACATCAAGAAGATACCAACATACATCTTCGAGAGGGAAGTGGGTGTATACGTAGTAGTCGTTTCCGTAGTAAACCCAGTAGCCCCACCAAAGTATTTGCAACCAGTACACTAATGGAAACATATGTACGCAAACATCGGGATCTAACAATAATCTGCCATAACTATCGTACACTTGCAGTTTGACGGCGCTGTATGTGGTTCCGTTTACCTCAAGTGAGTATTCTCTATAAACGATGGTATAAGTTGTTCCATTCACTGTTCTAGTTGTATTCCTTTCTTTTATTACTTCACCATTTTCCACAATAAGGGACATTAAAGCAAATTTCTGTTCTACCTAAGGATAAATCTCCTGCATTAGATAGTCGTTCTCTCCGGTGAGCGCTAGATCGTACAGTTTGAACAGTTTCCGGTATTCTGGGTTTTCACCTAGAAAACTAAAAAACATGGATTTGACAGTCTCGTTATCCGCCATGTACATTCTGAAAAGCCCACCAGGCTGGCGCATTACCCACTTCTCAAATCCTTTATTGATGCTGGTCTGAATTGTTTCCTTAACTTCTTGGATTTCTTCAAGTGTGAGAGACCCATTCTCAATCTTCGCGATTGTCTTTGAGTCCAAGGGATTAACTACAGCCGAGTTCTGGTTCTGGGTAAACACGGTTCCCATGGCGAGGTAGTTTTGTTCCGGCAGCCTATACGTTTGCAATGTTACTAATCCCGTTTCTATTCCCAGCACGATCACCGCTAAGAACACCACAAGAATGATTCTAAGCCTTTTCATCCTTCTCCTCCTACTCTTTTCTAGTCTGGACGGCTCCATCACCGTGTTTCTTCGGGTGACGTTATCTCGTAGAGGCATGGTTTTGGTGCTCCCTGAAGCCGCCCTCTGCCAGAGGCAATTTTAGGGAAACCTGTATATATATATCGGTTGTTTAGAGGGTGTCTGACGCTGCTTTTCGAATTCCAGCTTCTTTTTTCGAAGGTTGTTGACTCTAGGGGTCATATTCTCCGTAGCCGAAGGTTTCGTGTTTTGAGTGTGGTTAGGTTGTTATTTGTAAAGGCTTTTTGATTTGAGCATTAAAAACTGCTTTCTACTTTTATGGAGTGTAATTGGAACCTAGGCATCCTTTTCCTGCTTTTTCTTTTGTGTGATACTGTATGTTTACGTTCAGAGAATTAGGTGAAACTTTCAGACTCGAGAAGAATTCTAAGTTTGTGGGGAAGGATTCACACCTAGTTGACGCGATTTTCCTTTTGGGGGCTAGTTTTTGGATTTTTGTAGGAGATTTATGACTTCGCTGTCGGTTGTTTGTCTGAAGTCCATGTAGAACTGCCCCACGGCTTCGAACGGCTCGTATGCTAGGAGGCATACGACTTCGTCGGCTTCCTCTTCTATTTTTTTGATTGCGCGTGGCGGAGCTACCGGTACCGCCACAACGATTTTCTGGGGGTTCTGTTTTCGCAGGGAGCGGATAGCGGCCCTCATGGTGACTCCTGTTGCTATTCCGTCGTCGACCAGGATGACAACTCGGTCCTTGACGGGAACTGGGGGTCTGCCGCCGCGGTATGTTTTCACTCTTCTCTCTATTTCCATGATCTGCCTCTCCGCTTCTTCCTTGATGTACTCGTCTGAAACGTTTAGGTATTCTTTTATTTGCTGGTCGATTATCACCGTTCCGTCCTGAGCCACGGCTCCTACGCCCAGCTCAGGGTTGTGGGGGGAGGGGATTTTGCGCGGAACGATTATGTCAAGAGGTGCTCCCAGTTCTCTGGCTACCTCGTAGCCCACT
>JAUQYY010000202.1 GCA_030587505.1 Candidatus Sigynarchaeota archaeon | reverse complement strand
TCCAAGTCTAACAATTCCCCTTTTTTAGAAGGGTTGGGTTGAACTCTTCGGGTGGGAGTGCCGGGTTTTCCGCCTGGAGGGCTTCGAAGAATCTTTCCACCTGGGTGAGGGTGTTTCTTATTTTGTCGACGAGTCTGTGGTGGGTGTGTCTCCACCCGGCTTGTTCCGCTCGGACGTAGGTGAGGTTTGGGTAGGTGAAGGTGAGGGTGAACTCGATGTTGAAGGGGTCGATTTCGTTTGCTTCTTCTACTGCTTTGAGTGCTTCTGCGATTAGCTTTGGGGTGTCGAAGGTGTGGGTGAGCTTTGGGACCTCGTAGACTCTGAGGGTTTGTAGCTCATGGGCGGTTTCCTCCACACTCTGAAGAGATGTACGGTTTTCAACCGTGAAATTGTATGATTCTTTGTTTTTCAGTTGAATCCCCGCTCTGTGGTTTCTAAGCTTAATTTTTAGGAAAAAGTCGCTTAAAGATATAGGGAGAAAGGGGAGAGGTGGGCGAAAGTAATCACTATGACTACAAAAACCGCCAAGGAAAATTGAGTAATCAAAAAATTGAGGGCCTTTCTGTTCGATTTTCCGGGAACAGTCCTCAGAGCCTTATTACCTTGTCGAAGCATCGGTCAGGCTGTTTCCTGTTAGAGTATTGAGGACTTGGCGTTGAGGTTTGGTGTTTCAGTAGATGATATCTTAGACTGTGCTGCTCGTTTAGTTTATGGGTGGCGGGTAAATGATAATGATTCCAGAAAATTTTTTGTAGGGTGATTTAGTTTGGTTGAACGGAAGAAATGTGTAATTTGTTTATGTGATGGCGTATCGAAATTGGTTGAACACCATATCGGTCGCAAACCAGAAGCGGCCATTTTCTATGTCGCACTTGTCATGGAGTCATTCACCCAATCGGTTTGGAGAAGATAGATTGGAGAAAATTGCGGGAAGACCCCCGAAATCGTTCTGATTCGAAGATTAAAAAGATGCGATGATTATCATTTGGGTGGAATTAGAATAACCACGGGTGGGGTAAAAAACCTACTGAAGCGTGTTGTTGGTAGATACAAAATGGGGAACCGTTCAAATGATGCACAGGAACACCAGGTCTTTCTTCAAGCCTCTCGAACGCCTTGCTTAGAACCGTTTCTCTCAAGTGATCGATAGCATGATGAAGATACCACGCGTTGACATAGTTAGTGCCCATTGGAAATTAGAGTTGAACACAACCAGTTGTTTTTCGTTTTGCGAGGCGGCAATATTCGTTCATATTTTGACTCTTCTGATTATGGATTTTTCTTCATCTATTTCAAAATCCTCAAAAACCGTGGGAACATGTTTCTTAAGAATTTTCAGTATTTCTATTGCCACCCTTCTTATTTCCCACTGTGCGTTTGGTGAGCCTCTGAGTTCAATTATGTGTCGCCATTCTCTCAAATTCGCGGTTACCACGATTTGACTTTCTACAGCGTTGGGAAGGACGTATCTCGCGTCTTCTTTTGGTATATTCAATTCTACCAATTTTGCGTATGTTTTTCTTGCGTATTCTATAAATTCGCTAAAAATTTTGTGAGCCTCAGCCTTATCTTTAATGGAGGACGGTTCTACATATCTAAAATTAGTCTCATCCACATATCTTTGTGATTGCTGGGTGAATGAACACAGTCTATGTCGTACTAACTGATGGGTGAAAGCACGTGAGACTCCTGAAATTCTAAAAGTCGCGGACGTATGTTCAAGTACGGAGAAATGCCCTCTTCTTATGAGCATTCTCACAAATTTTTTCTCGGAGCCTTCTCCTTGCTTATCAAAGGATAAATAAGATGTCCGTCCGGCGGTTTCTATTAATTTTTCTGCGTTGGGTGTTATGAATAACAGTTCAATTTTCAATCTTCTTACCCCCTTACTTTTTGACGAGATTATTATATATATAAGTTTTTTATTAACACCTTTCGTATTTTTCAATCAATTTATCGATACTTTTTTTCTTTGTCCCTCTCCAATCTACCAAGCAACCTCCGTGTTTCGAAACACCTGTGGATTGTTACGTACTTTTGGACCGAGACAGAGAACCATGGTTTTCTGAATTAATATGGAACATGCTGCCTTGGTGGCGAAGGAACGTCAAAACAGATTTTCAGACCTCGGCTACTCAGACTATGCTGTTCGAATAGTTTCAGAAGAGAGAAATGAAGGCTTTTTATGAAAGGTTTAGAGATTCGGTTAAGCCTGCTCCCGTCGTCGCGACAACGGTGGACCTGCTTACAACAGGCGTAGACATCCCTTCAGTTCACAATGTAGTCTCGATTAAGCCGATGGCTTTTATGGAAATGACATCCGACTGTGAAAATTCTAATAGAGAAATTTCTGTATTTACGCTATAAACCGTCTAATGTACTCTAAAATTTCTTTGCTTCTTCTAGGATTTAATGAAACAGTTTTCCCTCCTTTATGCAGTAGGAGATAGTCTTCATTGACAAGTTCTCTAACTAACCTATCGAGCCTCTTTCCGTCTCTAATCCTTTTGCTTATCCAACGTTTGAGCGTATCTAAGGGTAAATATTTGGTGCTCCAACAATGTTTTCTGAATAGCCTATTCATCAAGTCCGCCTTGACCTCTTGGTCGCTTACGTCTCGCGCAGACATGAGAGTTCACTTATAATACCTTTAGAAAGCAATGTTTAAATACTTATATTTTAAGTATTATCTGGGTAACAATGCCTGAAGAACTATACACCAAGAGAGAGCGTCGATCCATACTGCTTAAGACTCTGGGAGATTCACCCAAACTGAGAATCATAGACTTCTTTCTAGATAATCCGCTATTCGATTTCACAAAGAAAGAAGTGATAGAAGCCCTAGGAATGAGTAAACAAACATTCTACAAGTACTTTCCAGAATTAGAAGAGTACGGCATAGTCAAGGTTTCGAGGAAGATAAGCAGAGCCAAACTATATAAGATAAATCTGAAACATCCGCTGGTCAATATACTAAGAGAGTACGAAACAAAAGTGTCCATGCAAATAGCTGAGAAAGAAGCAGAAAAGATGAAAAAGCCTATCACAGTAATAGAAAAAAAGTTAAGGAAGGAGACGAAGTTCCAATGATTTGATCTCGGATGCGGTCTAGCTTTTCTCCGTCTCTTTTCTAAGTCTGCTCGCCCAGCTTCTTCTTGATGTCCTCTCTGAGGACATTCTTTACAATCTTGCCCACGGGATTTCTGGGCAGGTTATCTATGATCTCCATTCTCTCCGGCAGCTTAAATACCGCTACATCCTTTTCTTTCAGGTAGTCTATTATTTCCTCTAGGGTGACGCTTTCTCCGGGTTTTGGAACCACGTAAATACAGACTTTTTCGCCTAGTCGGCGATCCGGCATCCCGATGGCAGCCACATCAGCGACCTTGGGGTGACCCTGCACTAGAATCTCAATCTCTTCCGGGCTTATGTTCTGTCCCCCACGAATGATCAAGTCCTTTAATCGGCCAACAAATTTGTAACGATCTAGGTTTTCTCCCTCGATGCAGAATAGATCTCCGGTTCTGAAGTATCCTTCGCTGTCGAAAGCTTCCTGAGTGAGGTCTGGACGCTTATAATACCCGGGGAACACGGTGGGACCCTTTACACACAGCTCCCCCGCCTTCCCTCGCTCCGTTATTACCTCTCCTGTCGTCGGATCAACCAGTTTGGTCGAGTACATCTCAGCCGCCTTGTTATGCCACGTAAAACCGGGGGCACCCCAACGAGGGAACAAGTACGCCCTCTCGGCAGGGTCGGGTACATCTTGAGGTGTACTAAAGAGACCCGCCCCCTCGTTGGAACCGTAGTAATTGATGATTTCCACACCGTATTTAGCGAATTCCTCAATCATCCATTCCGAGAGCGGCGCTGCACCAGAGCCGATCTTAAGCTCGCTGGTTAGGTTAGCCTTGGGCAGAAGACCCAGTTGAATCAGCGCATTCAGCATCGCGGGAGCCGTTCCCACCCAGTTAACATTCTCCTCATTCAGCTGCTGAACGAAAACTTGGGGATCGAATGGGTGATGGAGTGCCAGCTTTCCTCCAGTCATCAGCCATGGCACATAGAGCACCGTGAGCGACGCCAGGTTTACCAGAGGATAAGGAAGCAGGATAGTAGCTCCCATCTTAAGGGGGACTCCATCTGTAACAGCTCTGGCGTGGCAAATCCAGTTGTTATGGCTACGGGGACAACCCTTGGGATCCGCCGTGGTTCCAGATGTCCAACAGATGGTAAAAATTTCATTAGCTTCTGGTTTATACTTGTCCAAGTAGTCGGCTGGATATTTTTCTTCTATGTTGCTCTCCACCATCTCCTCAAAAGAGGAGACGCCTTCAGGTACATTTTTCCCCACTGCTATGATATGCTTCAGCGACGGAAACTCTGGAGCTATATCTTGTACCATCTCCACGTAATTGAATTGCTTAAAGTTTGTTGTCGTAATAAAGGCGACCGGCTCCGTCACTCCCATAGTGTAGCGTAGCTCATGGCGGCGGTACTGTACTGCCAAGGGGGTTGTGATTGCCCCTATCCGACCTATCGCCAAGTAGGATATTGCCAGCTCCACAACATTGGGTAACTGGACCATTACGATATCATCCTTCTTTACGCCCATCTCCAGCATGTGTAAGGCGAGCCTATCCACAGCTTTTCCTAGTTGAGACCATGTGAGACGCTTCGGTTTTTCCCCGTCCAATTGCTCTCTGTTGGGGGCGTCGACCAGTGCTTCGCTGTCCGGGCTGCGGGCTACGTTCTCTTCAAAGTAATCGATAAGTGTCTTATTACCGTACCACCCCTTTTTGGTATATTCCTCAATTCTTTCTTTTGGATCTAAAATCATCTTCTTACACCTCTTTTTAAAATCGTATAGAATTTTCTCTTTTCCAGGTGTACCAATTCTAATAAATTAATAAAGATTATCATATGTTCAGTATTTGAAAATTAATTTTCTTTCTTTTTCTGGTTTCTGCTGGGCTTTCCACGGCTCCGCGGGCTCCTCTCCCGAGGAGCCACGCCAACCGTGCTCTTCGGGCTCCTCCGGCTCGCCCTAAGGCCTTCCGCGGCCTGAGGCGGGTGTTTTTTGGTTTCAGCCAGCCGGGACAACCACCTACGCCCTAAAGGATTGGGGCTTTCTTGCCAATCCTCTGTAAAAAACACAAGGCGATGCAGTAAGCAATCCAGAATCAGCCGTTTCTACAAATCTAAAGATCAAAATCCAAATGTGAGAGTTTTCATCTATATAATTATTAAAAATCAATCATCCCGAAAAAGTCAATTTTTACGGTTATAGATTAAAAAATTGAATGTTGGATGGGTTGAGTATTAGACATTGTTGATATTCAGTTATTCGTATACTTTTTCTGCTATTTTGTGTGCTTCTATGGCGTCGAGTTCGATGTCTCGCTCCTTTTCGAAGTTGCTTCCCAAGAGCTTACGGTAAGCCTCGTGTTGGATAACCAGTTGCATGATTTCGTTTGAACCTGTCCAAATAAGTCCCAGTCTAAAGTCTCTTAGAAGCCTTTCGAGGGGATAAACTTGAGTGTAGCCGATTCCACCCAGTATCTGCATGGCATCGTTTATCACTTCCCATCCAACCTGGGTTCCGTACATCTTCGCCTCGGAGACCAATCTCCTCGTCTCGTAGGAGTCGGGATCCCGATCCGCTTGTTTAGCAGCGGTGAAAACCAGCGCCCGCGCCGCATCCAGCTTGGTTATGCAGTCCGCTATCTTGAAGCTTACCCCCTGGAACATTCTTATCGGGACTCCGAAAGCCTTTCTCATGTTTGCGTACTTCATGGCCAGTTCCAGAGCCGCCCTCGCACCGAGGCCACTAGCGGCGGAGGTCAATCTTTCGGGAAGCATCATGCGGTTGAAGACTTCTCTTCCCCTGTTCTCACCCAGCAAGAGGTTCTCCGCAGGCACCTCCGCTCCATTGAGCTGTATCCTCGCCGTGCCCATGCCCCTGAAACCCATTAAACCGTAGGTCTCCGCGATCTCCACGCCCATGTCCTTCTCCACCAGAAAAGCACTTAGCGCCTTGTGCCCCGGGACTTTCGGATCCAGGTTTGTTCGTGCGTATAGTAGGAACAGGTCCGCCTCCTTAGCTCCCGCGATAAATCTTTTCTCTCCTGTGAGATAGTAGACGTCACCGTCTCTTTCTGCTACGGTGTTTGTTCCGAAGAAGTCTGAGCCTCCGCGGGGTTCTGTTAAACCCTCCGCCGACACCATTTCACCCTTCAGTATTGGAACGAGATATTTTTTCTTTTGTTCCTCGGTTCCGAAGGTGTTTATGGCCTCACCCACGATTATGGGCATGGCATAAGAGCACCCCATACCGAATCCGAAGAGGGAGATCTCCTCTAGCGCCACGCAATCCGCCACCCAGTCTAACTCTCTTCC
>JAUQYY010000190.1 GCA_030587505.1 Candidatus Sigynarchaeota archaeon | reverse complement strand
AATGAGCGGAAAGGGCGGAGTGGGAAAAAGCACGATAACCGCAAACCTAGCGGCAGCCCTGGCCAAAAGAGGCTACAGGGTTGGAATCCTAGACTCAGACATACACGGTCCCTCAATACCCAAGATTCTCGGAATACAGGGAAAGCACCCCCAAAAAGCAGAAACAGGCATAACCCCCCTCACCACCAATCACGGCGTTAAGGTGATCTCCATGGATCTCTTCCTATCCAGCAGTGAGGACCCACTCATCTGGCGTGGACCACTAAAAATGAAGGCCATAAGGCAGCTTCTCTCAGATGTTGACTGGGGGGAACTGGACTACCTGCTGGTTGACCTACCGCCAGGCACGGGAGACGAACCCATAAACATAGCCCAGCTCATGCCCGAAATGGACGGAGCACTAATAATCACAGCCCCCTCAGCCCTCTCACAACACGTGGTAAGAAAAGCGGTCACGATGGCTCAAAGAATGAGGATACCCATCGTAGGGATAATAGAAAACATGAGCGGCTTCGTCTGCCCCAACTGCGGAGAAAAACACAGCCTCCTAGGCTCCGGAGGAGGCGAACAAATAAGCAAAGAAATGAACATACGCCACCTGGGCAAAATCCCCATAGACCCCAAAATCGCGGAAAACACCGACCAGGGAACCCCCTTCGCTCTTAGTAACCCCGAGTCAGAAGCCGCAAAAATTTTTAACGAAATCGTGGAAAAAATCCGAAAAACGGTGGAAAACAACATTACAAAAGTAAAGTGAAGGAATAAAAAAGGCGCTAACCAACCATTCTCCTGTAGTTTTCCTCTATCTCTCTTAAGAGTATCTTGCACGAAACCCTTCCGTCCGTTTTTAGAAACGCTGCTATGGAGACCCCTCCCGCCCCCACTCCTTCCTTTACAACACCCCTTTCGTAGGCTCTCAAACCCTCTATTTTTGAGTCCGAGAAGTTTAGGTTGGCTGCGATAATCGGAACATCGCCTATCTGGGAAACGATACCCCTGATATCCGAGCTTTCATCCTGAACTATCCACCTGGTGGTGCCTATGGCCACGTTCTCAAGAACCTCGCGCCTCAGCCCCCTGATTATCGACAGTATCGCGGTCATCTGAGTGCCACCAGCCATCAAGACGGGGATTCTGGACGCCGCGCCAATAACGAGTCCCGAGAACGCAGCCATCATAGGGTCACCGACAGAAGCAACCGCTCCAATCGGATCGCTCTTAAAATCACCCGCCTTCACACCAGCGGCTCTTAATCCCTCTTCCACGACAAGTGTCTTTAGATTGTGGGGATTTACGGGCATACTGCTGCTCACTTTCTGCTCGGCGTCCAACCCCATCGCGAGGAGAACCCCAAGAGCGGTGGTGGTTCCTCCGGGAATGCTCTCCCCCACGACAAGATAGTCCGCGGTCTTAGAAAAGTTCCTCCCCACCACTTCGGCTCTTCTGATGATCTCCTCCACGTTCTTAACCGCCCTCCCTGTTCTGATGTCCTCTCCAGGCTCACCCATGAGGTCTATGAACGGCGCGAGGGGCTTGACTCTCACACCACCGCTAACCGCGAAAACCGGTATGTCCGCCAGGCTCAAGGCCGACCTGGTTATCAGGGCTGGAGTCGGAATCCCGTCGGGCGTGACAGGAACCCCGTCTATACACTTGCACTCGCCGTAAAAGAGAAGTTCAACATCCGCTGCGGGTGTGTAATCCGTGATTTCAGGATACTTTCCCGCCGCCGAGATTCCGGGTATTTTCGCGGTTTCGGTGTTCCCAATCGTGCATATGAATACGGGTTCTTTACCCTCTATCCTACCAAGAAATCTTTCAGCCCCTTTCTCATTGTGAGCGATTATGATGTCTTCTTGTGCCTTCATTTCCACAACCCTAAAGGCTCTTTCTTTGCGCTCTTATTGAAACCGTCACATTTATATAGGACAACCAGTCCTCTGTAGGATAACTTATCCTACAGGGTGATTTAAAAATCTTACGCAGAAGGGTGAAAGAACATGAGCACTCTCCTCAAAAATAGGAAGGCTCTTGCTGCGGTACTAATAGCGGTAATAGCGGTTTCAATCACGGGTGTGGCAGCCTACGCATGGGTAAACACTCAGAGGTCTACCCAGCAGAACTATGTCGTTGCACTGCTATTTTTCAAAACGGGCCAGATGCGTATAGTGTCGCAGGCACCAAGCATAACCGAGATAGTTTTCGGTCTGGGTCTCGAGGATTATTTGGTCGGTTGTACAGAATACTGTGACTACCCACCAAAGCTTACGGAACTAATCGCGGCTGGACGGGTAAACAACGAACTATCTTGGTGGAACCCCAGCACAGAAGCCATCGTAGCCTTGAGTCCCACAATTGTCCTCCTCGACTCAGGCGTCGGCGCACAAGTACAGATTTACAATAGCCTCATAAGCCAGGGGATAGCCGCATTCTTGGTAAGCAAGGGTAATAGTATTAACGAGATAGAAACCTCCATTCTACAGCTCGGTTCCTTCTTCGAAAGGAGTTCAAAAGCCCAAGAGCTGGTAAACGCCATGGAAACAAAGATCGACACCATAGAAGGGAACGTTTCCGGACAGACGAAGGTTGATGTACTTTTCTGTGTATGGATCAGTTTTGACCAAACCTATGGAGGGGTATACACGTGTGGGAACAACACATTCCTCAGCGAAATCGTAAACAAAAGTGGGGGATTAAACGTCTACTATGACAGTGTAGATCCTTGGCCTTTCGTCACGCTTGCGGATGCAGCGAGCAAAAATCCCGACGTTATCATAATCTCGGATCACTCAGCTCTACTTGATCCTAACGAAATAAGGACACAAATGGCAGATTCTCCACTCAACACCACAGATGCTTATAAAAACGGTGATGTCTACTTTACGCAGCAGCAGGCGGATAATCTATTCATGAGAGCAGGGCCGAGAGTAGCAGAAGCCGTTGAGCTACTGGCGCATCTCCTGCATCCATCGCTGTTCGGTGACACCATCCCCGACTGGTTCGTTGTAAACAACACCAATTACCAGGACTTCCTAAGTTCACTCATCCTCGAGTAACCCTCAATTTCTCTCCCTTTTTTTGATGGGTGATTAGTGTTGAAGATTATTAGGCGGAAAATTTTCCTGTTGAGCGTGGTGCTCCTCATCGGATTCGTGGTATTGGCTGGTCTAGTTTTGGCGTCTCTAACCTTTGGTTCGGAGGAGTCGAGTTTTTGGGATGTTTTGGCCTCCCTCCACCGTCTATGGATTTTTGGGAAACCTCTTCAGAGCTATGGTATCACCCTCCCTAGCTGCGTTGATTGGAGTCTGGATATCATAATGTACTATTCCAGAATTCCCAGAACGATCACCGCTATTCTGATAGGCTTGGGCCTTGCTGTTTCTGGAACAATCATGCAGGCGGTTGTGAGGAACCCTCTGGTAGACCCTTACATCAGCGGTGTTTCCTCTGGTGCGGCTTTCGGGGCTGTGCTAGTTTTACTGACTACCGTTCTCACCGGGTTTTACCAAGTAGCATCTCTTTCGGTTGCAGCTTTTTTAGGTGGGTTAGGCGCCTTTGGCCTAACGTTTCTCATATACAGGAGTTCTGGAGAAACCCCTCTCAGTTTTGTTTTGGGAGGAGTGATCGTGGGCATAGCTTTCTCATCGATGATGACTATTATTATTGTTACCTCGGAGAAGGAGCTTCATGGTGCTCTCTTCTGGCTGTATGGAAGTGTAGCCTACGTCACGTGGGATACTGTTTGGGTTCTTCTTCCTGTTAACTTGGTACTTTTTTTGATAGTCCTCTTTTACGCTCGCGAATTTAACGTGCTTCTGTTGGGAGACGAACAAGCGGCACAGTTAGGGCTAAAGGTCAAGTGGTTCAAAAGAATCTCATTGATTATGGCTTCCCTTCTCGCTAGCGTGTGCGTTGCCTTTACCGGGGTCATAGGATTCGTGGGGCTCGTAGTTCCGCATATGATCCGTTTGGCTCTCGGCAACGACCACAGGCTTCTTCTCCCTCTGTCTGCGTTGTATGGCGCCAATCTTCTACTACTAGCGGACATTATTTCTAGGGTTGCGATGAGACCTGCGGAGCTTCCGGTGGGGGTAATCACATCGTTTATTGGTGTGCCTTTCTTTGCCTATCTACTTATTAGGAGGGGTAAAAAGTATGTCATGTAGTGAAAAAGTAATTATTAAAATTGAAAACCTAACCTATAGCTATGACTCTGTGAAGGCTCTCGACGGTTTAACGTTTGAGGTCGATAGCGGAGAATTTGTGGGTTTAGTTGGACCCAACGGCTCGGGCAAAACAACACTCCTGAAGTGTCTTAGCAAGCTCCTCGCTTTTCGCGAGGGCAGGATAGAACTCAACGGTCATGACCTGAAAGAGTTATCCCCTCTAGAGGGTGCCAGAATATACGCTGTGGTCCCTTCGGAGTTCCCAGCCGATATGAACCTAACAATCGCGGACGCTGTGCTTCTTGGTAGGTACCCCCACTTTGGGGGGGTGTGGTGGGAAAACGAGTCGGATGAGAGAATCGCTCTGGATGCGATGAGGCGGTTAAACGTCTTACAATTTGCGAACAGGAAACTGGGAGAATTGAGCAGCGGTGAGAAGCAGAGGGTCATGATCGCCAAGGCTCTGACCCAAGAGGCGAAGGTGCTACTGATAGACGAGCCCGTGGCTTACCTGGACCTAGGATACCAGCTCGAAATCATGGAGATGTTAAGAACTTTAGCGGATGAGGGCGTAACGATTCTGGCGGCTATGCACCAGCTTAACCTAGCTGCTAGGTACTGTGACAAACTCGTCGTCCTGAAGCAGGGTAGGGTTGTAGCCTGCGGGAAGCCTGAAGAGATAGTCACGCAGAGGCTTATCGAGGATGTCTACAGAGTGAGAGCAATAGTCAAGAAAATTTCAGAGGCGGGTCTAGTCATAATTCCTCTCTCAACTTCGAACAATGGTGGTGCACTTGGTAAAGAAACTTGTGAGAAGAGAACTATTAAATCTGATAAGGCCCCAGCACGGTGGGGAAGTGTGGAAGCATGACACCGAGATTATAGATTTCAGCTGCAACATCAACCCCCTAGGTCCTCCCAATGAAATCCCTCGCATAATCCACGAGAACATAAACAAGATCGTCTGCTATCCTGACGACACTTGCACTCAACTAAAATCAACAATATCCAACTATCTTAGTGTGCCAGAAGAGCATGTGATAGTTGGCTGCGGTTCAACAGAGTTGATAAAAGCCTTCGCTGAAGCCTTCGTGAGGCCGGGTGACCGGGTGCTGGTCGAGTCACCAACCTACGATGAGTACGCTTTTTACTGCCGCGTTATGGGCGGTGTTGTTGATAAGGTTTCTTTGGGTGAGAATGAAGAATTCCGCTTGAGTGTTGATTCCTTGTTTGATTCGATTAACACGGACACTAGGGCGGTTTTTATCTGCAACCCTAACAATCCAACCAGCAGGTTTGAGCCAAAAAACAAGATTCTGGAAGTGGTGGAGGAGTGCGAATCCAGAAATATCCTGGTTTTCGTTGACGAGGCTTTTATAGACTTTGTGGGTGAGGGTAGGAGCGCCTCCTGTATTCATGAAGTGCAAAACTATGATAACCTATTTGTCTCCCGTTCACTAACCAAGATTTTCAGTATACCCGGGATCAGGGTGGGATACGGACTAGGTAGCAAAGAACTCGTTGAGTATATGGATAAGACCCGCCTCTCTTGGAGTGTTGGAGTACTGGAGCAGTTCATAGCGTCTGAGCTTCTAAGAAGCTGCGGCTCCTACCTTGACAGTACGGTTAAGTTCGTCGAGATTGAGAAAAGATACCTGTACGAGCGGATTTCTGGTATTGAGGGATATGAACCCCTGTGGCCAGACGCCAACTTCCTATTTATCAAAATCGCGCAGTTGGGTATCGACAGCACAGATTTCAAGAACATTATGTTGGACAAGGGTTTTCTCATAAGGGACTGCAGATCTTTTGGCGAGGAGTACTCTAATTACATTAGAATCGGCGTGAAGAATCGAAATCTTAACGACACCCTCCTAGAAGCCTTAAAAGAGGTTTCAGAGATAAGCGTTTAAGTAACAGAAAAGAGAAAATGAGCATCCAAGACACTCGGGATGAGCGCATAATTCCCTGTCCGCCGAATACGAGGTTTTCGTATGGAACTAATTGATTTCGCTTACTATGCGGGAATCATTCTAATAGCGCTAGCCATGGATTTCACCCTCGGGGAGCCACCCAGAATAATTCACCCAACCCGATGGATGGGGCTCATAGTGGCGTGGATAGACAGAAGAATACCCCGGGGCAATGCCCTTAAGGAAAAATTCGCGGGCGTCTTCATGGCAATTCTTGTCATTGTGCTCTTTCTTCTCTCCACAGTTCTTGTACTGTCTCTCGTCAAGTTCTTCCTCGGCAAGATCGCCTGGATGCTCGTTTCCTCCTACCTCTTCAAATCAACCTTCGCTATAAAAGACATGGAACAGCACGTTAAACCCATCATCGACGAGATTTTGAACGGAAACCTGAACGGTGCCAGGTGGCAGGTTTCCCGTATAGTGGGTCGAGACGTAAACAGCCTGAACGAACAACTCATCCTGTCCGCCACTGTGGAGAGCGTCTCCGAAAACATACTGGATGGTTTCTGTTCCCCCCAGCTTTTCCTTGCCTTTGCCGGGGTTCCGGGTGCGATTCTTTATCGCGTGGTAAACACCCTAGACTCCATGGTAGGTTACCGGGACGAAGCATACAAAAATGTGGGGTGGTTCTCGGCGAGGCTCGACGATTTGGCAAACTGGGTTTCGGCTAGGATAACGGTTCCCTTCATCGCTTTTGCGTCGAGGCTGTTCGGAGCCGACTGGAAGGGGTGCTTTAAGATCGCTTTGAGAGACCATAACAGGACGGAGAGTCCGAACAGTGGGTGGCCGATGGCAGCGATGGCTGGGGCTCTTAACACGCGTCTGGAAAAAATAGGGCACTACACGATAGGCTCGGAGTACTCTTTTCCCGGCCTCGAGGAAACGCATAAGTCAATCAGGATAATGAAAGCGTCGTGCCTCCTGTTTTCGCTAGCGATGTCTCCCGTAGCCTTACTCGTGGGGTTTTTCGTGCAGGAACTCGTGGAAAACCTTCTAATAAAGCTCATAATGAACTGTTTGGGATGGGGCTTATGGTGTGTGATATAAAAGTAGAATTTCTGAAATCAAGTATGGGTGATTGCGCTCTCGTCAGCTTGCCTGCGACCTGCAGGGCGCTCAGCTCAGCTCCCTTGGGGTTCGGCTTTCTAGGCCTAGATAAGATTCTGATTCTTCAGGTTCCCAAAGACTACTATTCCGAAAGACCGGAGGAGGATTTAAGAGACCTAATTAATCAACTGAAACTGGGAGACAACACCGCGGCTTTAATGACCGCCGCGAAAATAAGAAAGGTGCTAACTGTCAAACACAAGACCCTTGAGGATTTGCACGTTACCGTGATCCTCACCGCGGGAACAGCAAACGCCCTGGTCGCGGGAGAGCTCCCTCTCAAAGAGGATGGGGAAGTGAGATCGGGAACCATAAACATTATTGCGTTTGTTAATAGGGCGTTGACGGATGGCGCTTTGGTGAACTCGGTTATTACCATAACGGAGGCTAAGGGAGTGGCTCTCAGGAGTCTCGGCTTCGACGCTGGGGGAACGACAACCGACGCAGTGATTGTAGCCTGCCCCGCCGGGGAAGAGAAGCTAAAATACGCCGGAACAGCCACAAGGGTGGGGAGCCTTCTGTCGAAGGCCGTTAGAGAAGCGCTGGTGGAATCGCTCTCAAAAGCCGGGGAGGTGAAAAGCAGAAGCTTTCTTGAAAGGCTCAGTGAGCGCGGCGTAACAATGGGTGAGCTGCTGGAGACCGCCTTGGCACTTCACATTCCGCACAACGAGCGAGAGGTTGAAAAAGTAAAACAGCGATTCGTTGAGGAGCTAACTAGGCTGGCTGATGATGTTAACATAAATTCTCTTGTCTGTTCAGCGCTGTATTTAGAGGACTTGGGTTCAAGCGGGGGAATCCACGGGCTCAGTGTCGACGACTTCAATAGGGACGCTGTTCACATTCTGGCGGATGAGCTAATCGGCATGGCGATAGCAGAGTACATTTCTGGAACGAGGGGGCTTTTCAATTACGTAAGATACGACAGAAAGAAGCCCGGTATACTCGCTTCCCTCGGTCCATTCCTGGACGATGTTGTGGCTTCGCTTGTCGGCGGAGTTATGTCGAGTATCTACTCGAAACCATAAAGGGGGCGGGTTGGAAATGGGGGTTATAAATGGTTTGAAATCGCTTTTCGCTCTTTTCACGGTAATTCCCATCAAAGGGGGGGAATTCTCTGAGGAGGTTGCTAGGTATCTGCCACTAACGCCTGTAGTTGGTGCCGTGTACGGTGTTCTAGCTGGGCTTCTTCTGGTTGGTTTGGAGTTTGTACTCCCGCCTTTTCCTTCGGCTGCAATCATGCTTCTAGCTGTTTACCTGTTGAATGGTTTCTTCCACGTGGATGGACTCATCGATTTCGGAGATGGAATAGCCGCTTTTGGAGATAAGCAAAAGAAACTCCAAGCCATGAAGGACACGAAAGTGGGAGCCGGCGGAGTAATTCTCGCTCTGCTAGTAACACTAGCAACCGTATCACTCTATAGCAACATTCCCCTCGCTCAGCTCTTCGTCTCTGTTTTCTCCGTAGAAATCCTGTGCAAGAATTCGCTGCTCGCCTGCGCCACTTTTGGAAAACCCCACGAATCCGGTTTAGGTAAACTCTTCGTGGAGAGGATGGGCGAGAAAAAGCTCTTGGTTTCATCACTCATATCATTAGCACTCGTGACCACCGCAATCTTAATCTACGTCTACCTTCTAGACCTGAGCGTCGCTTACGAATTGGAAATCTTCCTCCTAGCCTCACCTCTCATATCAATTATTGCTGGAGCCTCATTGGCACTGTCTGCCAACAAACTTTTCGGTTGCGTCACGGGCGACGTTCTGGGCGCGTCACACGAACTCTCCAGACTAATAATCCTAGCACTGATCATAATGGTGATTTTCATTGCATAAAATCAGCGGACTAATTATGGCAGGGGGAAGAAGCCTAAGAATAAAAGAGCTAGGTGAAAAGCCAATGATCCATCTGGGGGGACGACCACTCATAGAGTACGTGCTAACCGCGATGACACAGGCATCCCTCGTTCAGAGAACGTACGTAACGGTGAGTCCGCACACACCGAACACACTGAGATATTTAAGAGAAAAAGTTGGAGAGTATCGTTTCCGAATCATTCAAACCCCTGGAATAGACTACGTGGAAGACCTAAGATACGCCATAAACTATTTTAGGATTTCAGAAGTTCTGGTTTGCCCCGCCGACACGCCCCTGCTCAGGGGGGAACTGCTAGACCTAGTAGCGGAAGAGTTTTTCAGAGTGAGTAAACCCTCACTAGTCACCGTGGTTCCACTCCAACTCGTACTAAGCCTGGGGTTGGAACCCACAATCATCATGAAAGTCAACGACTTAGAGGTAGTCCCAACAGGGGTCAACGTAATTAGAGGAGATGAAATGATTACGGGAAGAACACTGGAAGAAGGTTACTTCATAGTGGACCTTAAAGAATTCGCAGTTAACATAAACAGCAAAAAGGATCTAGAAACAGCAGAAAAAATACTCAAACACTAAGCAGCGTAAGAAACAATCCACAGACCGGCCAGATCAAAAACGGTAATCACACGTCTTCGATTTTTGACAGAAACCTCGCAACGCTTTTCGAGGGGGGTAAATCTTGGAGGTGTCAAGCGGCAGCTGATCCGGAAACACGCGCACAGCAAGCAGGTGTGTTCGCTTTACGGAAAAAGTTTAATTAAGCGATTATACAATTTCCATTTGCTGATAAGAGGTGTGAAATACGATGACGTATCTTATTGGAGAAGCGTTGGTAGGCAAGGGGCAAGAGATAGCACACATCGACTTGCTGATAGGGGACAAAGACGGGCCAGTCGGTATGGCCTTCGCTCAAGGCCTCACCCATATGTCTGCGGGTCACACTCCCCTCCTTGGTGTCATAAGACCAAATCTTCCCCCAAAACCACACGTACTAATCGTACCCAAAGTCACAATCAAAAACATGGAAGCGGCAAACAAGATCTTTGGACCCGCCCAGGCCGCGGTCGCAAAGGCTATAGCGGACGCGGTTGAGGAGGGAGTCATCCCCAAGGACAAGCTAGACTCGTGGGTGATAGTTGCCAGCGTCTTCATCCACCCGGAAGCAAAGGATTACAGAAGAATTTACCACTATAATTATGGCGCTACAAAACTAGCCCTAAACAGAGCCATGACAAACTACCCGCCCATAGAGAAAGTACTCTATGATAAGGATAGGGCTAAGCACCCCATTATGGGATTCCGCGTACCCCGACTATGGCGCCCACCCTACTTACAAATCGCCCTTGACAATCCATCCCTAGAACAAGCCATAAGAGTGATTAGAGAGCTTCCAAGGAGCGACAGAATAATACTGGAGGCAGGAACACCCCTAATAAAAAGATACGGTGTAAGCGTGGTGAGCAAACTTCGAGAAGTGGCACCAGACATGTTCATCATAGCCGACCTCAAAACCCTAGACACCGCCCAGGTTGAGGTGGACATAGCCTACGACGAAACCGCGGACGCCGCCGTAGTATCTGGCCTAGCCTCAACTGAATCCATAGACCGATTCATCTACGAAGCCAACCGGCTAGGCATCTACGCAATAATCGACTTCATGGAGGTGAAAGACCCCATAGAGAAGCTCAAAAGCCTGAAAAAGCTGCCCGATGTGGTCATAATCCACAGAGCCATAGACGTTGAGGCGACAGGTGAAAAGCCAAAATGGCACCTGATAAAAGAAATAAACGAAGCCTTCAAGGGACACAAAATGTTCTTCGCGGTCGCCGGAGGAATAAGACCGGACACAGCCGTAGAAGCCCTCAAAGCGGGTGCCGACATCCTAATCGTAGGCAGATACATTACGCAATCAAAGGACATTGAACGCTCCACACGAGAATTCATAGAAATACTGGCAAGAGAAGTGCCAAAGGAGCCTGGGGACATCGACCTCTTCCGGTATCATGTCGAATAAATAAGAAGTATGCTAACAACACTCCTCTCTATACTCTTATTTTCAAGTTTTTACTCCTCTTAAGAGGCAAGTCTCCCCGTAGGAAACTCACAGAAACTACAAGAAAACCCTTGAATTCTGTTCGTAGACAGCAAGCCAAAAAGTATCAAAACTCCGTAATAAGAATGATGAGGTGGAAAACCATATCTAAGCGATATTACGCAGCTGAAATAACCGTGCTAATATCTGCTTCTGGTGAAAACCCTGCTTTGTTCTCAAACGGAGGATAGTCAACCTATTGATGAGGCTTTTTCTTCTCACCCTCGTTTTTGTTTTAGATGTCTCTTGTTTTAGGATTTAACACCGTCGTGAACCGGTTAGGAAAACTCCACAATACTGGTGTGTCTTGTTGACAAGTGCTTATAGGCGGGAAAGGAACTCGTTTTCGGTTAGAGTTTGGATTTCACTTATTTTTTTGAAATCCGGATCATCGCTGATTACAATTGCGTCTTTCAAATACGCGGAGGCTGCTATGAGAGCATCGGCTATTGGAACTCCGTATTTACCTTTGAACTCTCCAGCCTTAACAGCAACTTCCTCCCCGATTCCAAGTTTTCTGAGGTAAACAGCATATCTGAGACTGGTGGTTCTTGACTCGGCTAGGTCTGGTCTATTCTCTTGGACATACTTGTAGTATATCTCCGTTAGGGTTACCACACTTATAGCTGCCTCTATTTCTTCAGATTCTATTTTGACCAAGATTTTTTGGACATCCTCCCACCCCTCCTCCTGGGCGAATAGCTTCACCAGAGGCATGGTATCCAGAATCACCTTAGGCCTCGCCGACTCTCTCCTCAAATTCCCCCGTCCACTCCTTTCTCATTTTCTCAATTTCCTTTGAGGGTCTTCTCCCTTTGAAGATTTCCTTGTCTACACCAGCCATCTCTGATAATTTGGGTACGGGAAACATTTTGATCGCGTTACCCTCACGAACGACCCACAGTTTTTCACCCTTTACTATATTCAACTCCTTCCTCAACCTGCGGGGAATCACAACCTGACCCTTCGAAGTCACTGTAACGATTTCAGCCAATCTATTTCACCCACAGAAAGAACTACATCTTACTTTTATAAATTTATCGGAAAAATCATTTACGTATAACAAAAATATATAAATTCCTACTTTTCACCTTCTGTACCCTTCTCTACTCTTCTACATCCCTTTTTATATTTGAGAAAAAAGATGAGGAACCGATTTTTCAGAGTGTTAGATCCTAGAGTTCAAGTTCTGAGATTTTTTCCTTTGTTGGGACTCCTTCCTCGTTCCAACCCCTCGCCGCGTAGTACTCGTTAAGCATGGGTTCGAGTTCAACAACTTGGCCCGCGCACGGTCCTTTAGTATGCTTCTCCTCGAGGAACCTCTTAGGCAGCGTGTCATCTTTTCTGGAGAGCCCTTCCCTTACGCTGAATAATCTTTTCAGGTTGAAAATCCGTTCACCTATTTTCACCAGCTCCCCTATTTCAAAGTCGTACCCTGTTGCGGCCGTTACCATTTTGGCCAGTTCGCCTGGAAGATAAGCGTACATATCGTAGACGAACGCGCACATAACCAAGGAGTCAACAACCGTTTTGAAGTCCTGCAGTCCCTTAATCATGCGTCCCTTGCCTTCGACTTCGAATTGTCCACCAACCTTGTCGAATCCCAGTTCCGGCCTGGCCTGGCCCATCATCTCGACTAGCTGTGGCGCCGGTCTCAGGTGGCACGCTCCCCTATTTGATGTCGCATAGCCCAGTCCCAGTCCCTTGTATCCCTTGGGTTCATGCATTGGTGTTTCGAGGCCCTTGACGTGCATCGCGAATTCTTCTGATCCCTTACCTATCTTTTCTGAGGCCCTTTTCACTCCCTCTGAGAGTGTTTCCCCTATTCCCTCTCTCATGCCGATTTTTTCCACCAGTTTCACTATTGCCTCATGGTTTCCCCAGTTCAGTTCAAGGCCGTCGGTGTCGTCTTTTGTTAGTATTCCCCTCTCGTAGCACTCCATGGTGAATGCCACGATGTTCCCCGCGGAGATTGTGTCGATTCCCAGCTGGTCGCAGATTATACCCGCTTTTATTATTGCTCCCAGTTCGCTGTTCAGGCAGAGCGAGCCGAAGGCGGCAACCGTTTCATATTCGGGTCCTCCTCCGGAGGTGCCCGCGTAGGGTCCGGATTTCACTTCCACGTGACCTCTGCCACAGCCGATTGGGCACCTGTAGCAGGCGAATTTTTTGGTTGTGAGTTCTGCTAGTGCTTCTCCGCTTATTTTGTCTGCGTTTTCGAAGACACCTTCTCTGTAGTACTGGGTTGGTAGGGTTCCTATGGTGTTTAGGGTTGCGAGCGCACTGGTTGTACCCTGCTTGGATAGTCCGTCAATCATGAAGTTTCCTTTAAGCGCCTCTTGGAACTTTTTTGCGGCTTCTTCAAACATGTCGGGGTCCTCTATCGGAACTTGTTGTGTTCCACGCACGGCGATTGCCTTAAGCTTTTTCGAGCCCATAACCGCTCCCAGGCCGCACCTGCCAGCCGCCCTATCCTTATCGTTCATTATGTTCGCTATCCTGACAAGCTTCTCTCCCGCAGGGCCAATTGAGGAAACCTTTATTTTCTCGTCCCCGAGCATCTCTCGAATCATGTCCTCTGTTTGGTAAACGTTTTTACCCCAGATTTGCCCCGCGTCTTTTAATTCGGCTTCACCGTCCTTAATCCAGAGGAACACCGGCTCCTCGGATCTCCCCTCAACGACGACGGCGTCAAAGCCGGCGAACTTGAGTTCAGCTCCCCAAAAGCCTCCAGAAGTAGCCTCGCCCCAATAGCCGGTTAACGGTGATTTGGCAGCAACTAGGTGTCTACCTGAGGACGGAGCATTCGTGCCGGTTAGTGGTCCCGTGGCGAAAACAAGCTTGTTGTCGGGTCCTAAGGGATTGATTCCAGGTTTAAGCTCATCATAGAGTATTCTAGCCGCCAGCCCTGATCCGCCCAGGTATTTTCTTTGGATTTCTTCCTTAAGCTCCTCGCTTGTTATCTTTCCCTTTGAGAGGTCCACTCTCAGAATTTTCCCGAGATATCCACCCATCGTTAAATCTCTCCTAAAACCCGTTTTAAATCACACAAACTACTTGGAGTCTAGTGTTACCTTAAAACTTGAGGGTATCCATATTTAAAACTATATGCGAAAAACAAACGGGTAACGGCCGTTTTGTGGGCAACGTCTTTCTGCATGGTGGGGTTGGGTTAAAATCTCCATCTTTGCATCTGCTGCCCTCTTGGTGATGGGAACTCATGATGGCACTTCGGGCATCTTATGTAGCCGCAGTCCCCCATAGCTGCGCTTGGACACGTTCCGCACGCGAATGTTCTTGAGTAGGAAATGTTAAAGGTGAATCCACAATTGGGGCATGTTACGTTACCTGTACTCATTTGAGTGCCTCCGCTAGAACTAGCTTTTATCCGATAATAAAGATTTCGAAAAGGAAAAAAGGTAATAAAGAGTTATAATCATGTTCTTACAAAAACTCTCTGTTTTCCGCCAGGCGCACCAGTCTCTTCAGCCTCTCCTCTAGGGGTGGGTGCTTCCTGAGCAAAAATCTGTATTTTTTCCATAAGCACAGAACGTTCCTTCTCGATGTGAAGATTTCCGGGTTTGTTGGGTGTTCGGCTATTTTGATTAGGGCTGACGCTAGGGCTTCAGGCTTTTTGGTCACGCTGGCGCAGGCACGGTCTGCAAGGAACTCTCGTTCACGGTAAATCTCTGACTCTATAAAGTATCCGAAAGGATTGTAAAACATAGCCGCTCGGAGGAAGGACGCCGCCTTCCTAACAAAACAGTCCCTGTTCGCTATGTGAGCTAACTCGTGTCCCAGACAAGCTTCCAGTTCGTCATCGTCCAGCATTTCCAGCAACCCCCTCGAAACAACTATTAGCGGTCTTTCTTTACCTTCATCCACCGTGAAAACCACGGGGCTCTCAAACTCCAAAACAAAGATTTCGGGAAACCCCGTTTCCATCAACGAAACAAGCCTAGAAACAATCACTTCCAACCGCCTATACTTTTCAACTCTCCCTTTGCCCGAGGTCGGAAGCTCGGCTGGAAGGAGAC
>JAUQYY010000182.1 GCA_030587505.1 Candidatus Sigynarchaeota archaeon | reverse complement strand
GATCTAAAAGAATACTTTGGGGCTTTAAAAGAAAGTGAAATTCTACATGAGATTGAAGAGTATTCGAAGGAATCTAGAAAATCTGCAAGGGTAAGATTATCATCGTTCTAGACACGAGCTTTCTGGTAGCCTACTTCAGAGGAGTTGAAAAACTTTATTCATCGTTGATGATAAGGATATTTTTGTGACCGTCATAACTTATCACGAAATAATGACTGGTGTGAAGAGAAAAAGAGGGGAAAAAGAGGAGAGATTCTTTAGAAGGTTTTTCTCGAATGTACCAATCCTAAACTTTAGTGTGAAAGAGGCGGAAGAATCTAGCAATATCGCATCTAGATTAGCTTCCAGGGGGATAACTGTGAATGCAATGGATGTTTTAATAGCGGGGATGATGGTTGCAAATGGCATAAAGAAAATTGCAACTTCGGACAGAGACTTCGAGAAGATAGCCAGAGTAGCGGACATCGAGGTTGTATTCTACTGAAAAACGGGCGATCTTATTTATTTTTGTAAGGGTTTACAACAACAGCAGGAACGAAGAATCGTGTTTAATCACATTTATACTTCCAAATGCCTTCACCATGTTCGGAAGCGAGAAAGGCTAAATAAGGAAACAAGAAGAAAAGCAAAGGGCCAACTACGCATTTTTTGGACTTTTCAGAGGAACGGGCATCCGAGTTTCCACTTTTTATTCCCCTTACTCTCCAAAGTTTTGTCATGAAATTAAGAGTAATCATTGAAATCGATGAGGACGGAGTCTACGTTGCTTAGTGCCAAACTCTTCTTGGCTGTGTTTCCGGGGAAAAACAAGAGGCGAGGCTTTGGAAAACATAAAGGATGCAATTGAGGAAACACTGAGAACCGGGGCCTCCAATTACAGAGGAAGAACTGGTTGAAGTAAATGTCCGAGCTCCCGGTTGTTTCTGGAGAAGGTTATGAAGGCGCTGAGCAAGATAGGCTACGATTTTGACCATCAAACCGGTAGTCACACAATTCTTAGAGATCCTCTCCATTTTCCAATTCTACCTCGTGGAATCCAAAAAAGAAAATAGAAAAATATGATTAGAAATTACAGCAGTTGATGGTTCTTTTGTGGGTGTGCTGCGTAACTGGCTGTGGTAGAATCTACTCTTTTCATTGGTTTGGTGAAAATCAAGATTTTTAGTCCCAAATTTCAAATAAATGAGAGAAAATTGGCTAGAATAGAAAAAGGAAGGATAAACCAGCAGATTACACTGGCAACCCGCTCAACCACCCACCTAACCGCGTAAGTCCTAATAAAATTAAACAAATAGAAACCGAGTAACAAGGGAACGATTCACCAAAGCTTTATATTTTTGTCTGGATATTAATCAAACCGAGTATTTTTAGGAGTGAATTGACTTGGTAGATGATAGCAAATACCACGCGCAGTACATTGTGGACGATGAGGGCAGGAGGACAGCGGTGATTCTTCCAATCGAGGAGTACGAACAACTTTTGGAGGATCTTCACGATCTCGCTGTTATCGCTGAGCGTCGAGACGAGGCAACCGTATCATTCGAAGAGGTCAAAGAGAGATTAAAAAAAGATGGCATCCTATAGAATTCTTTGGAAACGTTCGGCCGAGCGTGACCTGGGAAATATCGAACGGAAACAGGTTCCACGAATTATAAGCGCTGTGGAACGACTTGCGGATGATCCGTTCCCTTCTTAGCATCGCAAACTTCGAATCACAGAGCGACTCTGTAGAATCCGAGTGGGTGAGTACAGAATAATATACCAAGTGGATATTCAAACGAGAGATGTGATTATCTATTACATTCGCCACCAAAGGAAAGCTTATAGGAAGCTATGACCGGAATCATTACCTCCATGAGAAAATAATCGGGTGTGTGGAAGTTTTGTGATAAAGTATCGGTGGAGAATTTGATGAAGACGCTGGAAAAGCGGTTTTTCCGATTTCTTTGCTCATTTTCCTCTTTTCTCGTTGTCTATGTTGTAGAAGAGTCCTATGTTTTGTTTTCTCTGCATTGAGGCTTCAACTATCAGTTTGGCTACGAGTATCACGTTTCGTAGCTCTATGAGGTCTTCGTTTAGTATGTAGTTCCAATAGTAGTGGCTGATGTCCTCCTCGAGGAGGTTTAGTCGGCATATGGCTCTCTGGAGTCTAAGGTCGCTTCTCACTATTCCCACGTAGTTCCACATTAGGCGTCTTATCTCGTCGAAGTCGTGCTTCAGAAGGACTTTTTCGTCTATGGGCCTGTAGTCGGAGGCGTCCCAGAGAGGCATCTCCTCCAAGGATACTCCGACTGGTCTCTCGTGGTACCTTAGTGAGTCTAGGTAGCTTCTGTGTGCGAAGACAACGGATTCCAGGAGTGAGTTGCTTGCGAGTCTGTTTGCGCCGTGGAGTCCTGTGCAGGCGGTCTCCCCTATGGCGTATAGGCGGTTGATAACCCTGCTCGGGTCGTCTCTTCTGATAACCTGGCCGTTCTTGTTCACGGCGACTCCTCCCACCATGTAGTGTGCCGCTGGCACCACGGGGATTGGTTCCTTTGTTATGTCTATGCCGTGCTCAAGGCAGGTTCTGTAGATGTGCGGGAAGCGTTCCATGATGTGTTCCGGGTCTAGGTGTAAGAGGTATAGGTACACGTACCTGTCTCCGCTCTTTTTCAGCTCCCTGTCTATGGCTCTAGCAACCACGTCGCGTGTGGCGAGGCTCCCCCTCTCATCATAGTTTCTCATGAAGGAGAACTTTCGGGGGTCGCTCTCACCCGATCTTATGAACTCTTCGTACTCGCTTATGGTCATCAGAACTCCTCCCTCTCCCCTGACAGCCTCGGAGATGAGGAAAGAGTTACCCTCCTGGCTATAGAGGGCTGTTGGGTGGAACTGCACGAATTCGAGGTCTCTGACCTTTGCTCCTATTCGGTAGGCCATTGCTATTCCGTCTCCCGTGGCGATGCTGGGGTTTGTGGTGTAGAGGTATATCTGGCCGCAGCCACCCGTGGCGAGCACTGTAACGTTTGCTAGGTACGTTGTGATGTCTCCCGATTTTTTGTCGAAGATGTAGGCTCCCAGACACTCGTCCTCGTCCCTACTTAGTCTGAGCTTGCGCGTGGTTATCAGATCGATGGCCATCGCGTCTTCGATGATTGTTACGTTGGGGTGGTTGTTGCAGGTGTCAACCAGGGCTCTCTCGATCGCTGCTCCGGTGAGGTCTGCTACGTGGAGTATTCTGCGGTGGCTGTGTCCTCCTTCCATTGCGAGGTCGAAGGAGCCGTTCTTTCTGCGTTCGAACTCAACCCCTATGTCTATCAGCTCTCTAACCCTCTCGGGGGCTTCCCTGACGACAATCTCCACCACCTCTCGGTCGTTCAGGTAGGCTCCCGCTTCCAGCGTGTCCCTTATGTGGGACTCGAAATCGTCGTGTTCCAAGTCCATTACGGCGGCTATTCCGCCCTGAGCGTAGTTGGTGCTGCTCTCCACGCTCGACTTCTTGGTGACGACTGTGACCTCTCCGTGGTTTCCCGCCTTGAGGGCGAAACTCAGACCAGCGATCCCAGAGCCGATTACCAGGAAATCTGTACGGTGCTTCATAGCATCAATCCTCATTAAAAGTGAGAATAAATATGTAATTTTTGAAAGGAGTTTGAGATTACGGTTTCCGATGATATATATAAAAGGAATGGTGCGAATATCATATTGCTAGGCTGGAGGGAGTCAACTTGGAGTTGAGGCAGCTTACTCTGGAGGATGTTAAGCCGCTTAGGGATGTGTGGATAGGGGAGCTGAGCGTACCGTTGGTTGTTGATTTTTTTGAACGGGCGGTTAGATACGGAACCTGCTGGGGTCTTTTCCTGAAGGGTGAGTTGGTGTGTTACTGGATCTATTTGGAGGGGTCCTCCAGCCCGTGGTGTGAGGACAGTATTCTTGAGTTCTACATTAGGAGGGATTACAGGGCGCTGGGTGACGAAGTCTTCCAATTGGTCACTAGGCAGTCGGAGCCCAGAGGGATTTACGTGAGGTCCGACGACGCTTTTCTGTTGTCCTTTATGCTTGAGAAGGGTTACACTTTTGACGTTGTGGGGCCTCTTCTGGTGAGGGAGAGGAGAGTGAGCTTGCGGGAGCGTGAGAACCTTGACTTTAGACCGGTGTCTGAGGAGACGTTCGATGCGGCGTTCAAGATACTCACCAGCGAGAGGCCGGAGAACGCCGGTGTGAAGGTGGAGGATTATCACCGGTTGAGAGCGGATATTCTGCGGGGGACTCACTGGTGCCTGTTGAGGGAGGGGATGGTGGTGGGTGTCGCGTACTGGGTGAGGCAAAGCTATGGCAATTACGTTACGATTTTTCCGATAGTGCACAGGAGCTACAGAGGGCGGGGCTACGGCTCCTACATGGTGTCAAGGTTGGCTGAGTACGTGGAGAGTCGAGGATACAGGCCGGTTTCTTTCATGAATCAGTTTAATCTGGCGGCTCGGAGGGCTTTTAAGAAGTCCGGCTTTCACGTTGCGGCGCTCCACGTCCTGTTCAAGCTTTGACAATTGGTGCAACTCTTAGTTTCTCTATGAAAAGAAATATATTAGTTATTTAGATTTATTTATTTTCTAGTGGAGGAGATGGTTGTTGGCGGAGGCGGTTACACTCCTCGTAATGGGGCTACCCTCCCAAAGGCTTGAGGAGATCATAGGGTTCTACGTCGACTGGTGGTCCAAGAAGAGGTACAATGTGTTTTTCGACCTCCTCAAAAAAGAGTTGAAGAATGTTAAAAAGTCCACCAGGAAAAGGGTTCTCGAGAAACTCGACGGAGAAGCCCTATCTGAAACTTTTTCCTTGGCTGTGAAAATTTTTCCTATGAGTGAGGCTTTCCTTCCCTCAGGTGAGATAAACATCTTGGAACTGAACAAGAGTGTTCCCGAAACCCTGACCCACGCCCTACTGAACGTTTTGGCCCTTTATGGAGAAGTGGACGACCTTAGAGGTCTTCGCGAGGCGTTCAGAATCTCAATCCTCAACTTTAAGGAGAAGCTTTTCGGCTCAATCGGCAGTCTGGGCATGTCCGAAATCATGAGCGAGCTCGCAAACATAAATCCAGAATACTCCTATCTCTCGGCGAGCTTTGAGCGGGTGCAGGCCGGCGGAGTTCGAGTTAGGGAATCGGGAGAAATAACCGAAGTTCTCGAATTCACGCCGAGTGTGGTGAAAGCCGAACCAGAGGTTAGAGGCGACTCGAAATGGCTCAGGCAGGTTAGAACCCCAGGAATAGGTGAGAACCGGGTCATATATGAGATTTTATCCGGTGTCTCTGAGTTTCCGTGTTTCCTCGAGGAAGACGGACCGGTGGGTCTGAGGGCGGGGAGTTTGAAAACCAATCTGTGCAAAATGTTTCTCCCCCTAAGCCCCAAGGTCATTGAGGTGCTGGAAGACGTCGATCTTCGCGAGAATCTACTCGAAATAGAGAAAATATACTTAGATCAGCTCCTAAGCCAGATGGCTTTCGATCCAGATTTCTTCCGGTTCGTGGAGGAGGAAGACAGGATGAGGCTGCTCGCTTTCCTGGAGCACTTGCGCCGGGATATCGTTTATCCCATGAGTGCTGAGGGGAAAAAGGAGCTGCTAATCACGCTCTCGATAATTGAGGGGAGAGTGTTTCCCAGCGAACACGCTCTGGCAGAGCTCAAGGCTGCTAAACCATTGATGAATCCACCTTTACAGTACGAGTACTACCTGCAACTGGGTTACAATCTTCTGCTGAGCGGTGACCTGGTGAACTCCGCGGAGAGCCTGAGGGAAGCCTACATGTACGCGGAGGATGAGGAGCAGACCGTTTTTCTACAGATTATGGAGGCGCTCGTTAAGGTTAGAAGTAGCCAGTTTGAGGAAGCAATCAGGGAGTTGGAGAGGTGTTATAATCGGGCTGATTCGCCGAAACTTAAAGGAATCGCGGCGTACTATACTGGGATGTTGTACTACGTTCTGGGAGAGTTTCAAGAGGCCTATCGGGTCTTGGAGGATGCAGCTCGTTGGCTTCAATCAGAGAGGGACGCCGCCGCGATCCATGGAAAGAGGGGGGTCTGCGCACTCAGATTGGGAATGTATGATGAGGCCTTACAGGAGTTCAAAGCCCTCGAAGCTCTCGCCAGAAACAATGGCTGCAAAGAGTTCTTAGCCGCCGCTTACGAGGCTCTGGGAACGGTCTTTTCCCTCTGGGATAGTTTTGACATGGCGGTGAAGTATTTCGGAATGGCTCTAGAACTCGACCGGGAATTGAATGATGAGAAGTCGGTTTCGGATGATTACAGTAACATCGGAACGGTCTACTACCGGAAGGGGCGGTATGAGGAGGCTCTGAAATACTACAGGCTGGCGCTCGAGAACCATAAGAGGATGAACGAGAAGAGAAAAGTGGCAATAGAATACAACAACATAGGGGTTACCCTGAAGGCGAAGGGAAAACTCGGCAAGGCCCTCCAGCACTTCACGGAGGCTCTGAGAATAAACGAGGAAACCGGGAACATGCACGCTGTGGCCATTAATTGCAGCAACATCGCCTCGGTTCTGAGTGAGTCTGGCAAGAGGAAGGACGCTCTGGCTTATCTTGAGAGGGCTCTGAGCTTGAACATGGAACTGGGGGAACTTGAAAAGGCTGCGGAGAACTGCATCGATATGGGGAAACTCCTAGCGGATATGAAGGATTTCGATTTCTCCCTCGAATTCTTCGAGAAGGCTCTCAAGATACACAAGGAGCTAGGGAAAAGGGAGGAAATGATACAGGACTATACTAACATGGGGCTGGTGCTTGTGAATAAGGGCGATATCAAAAGGGCGGTCGCCCTCTTCGAACTCTGCCTCAAACTCTCAGAGGAACTGAACTACCTGAAATGGGTGGAATCCACACTCCCGAAAATATTCAAATCCTACAGCTTCCTCAAGAAAAGGGATCCCGGGAGAACCTTCTACTTCAGGGTTCTGGAAAAGTTTCCAGAACTCGCCAAGCAGCTGTAACCCGCCGAAAGCGTGTAC
>JAUQYY010000181.1 GCA_030587505.1 Candidatus Sigynarchaeota archaeon | reverse complement strand
GTACACGTTTATCCAGTCTTGTCGTATTCTGTCGATTTCTCTTATTCCGTTGGGGTAAACGCCCGCCTCTTCCAGGTTCCATGTTCTGGTCTCAACGTCCTTTAGGATTTTGTCGGCGAACTTCTCTGCCGGTGAAACCAGAACCTTAAACATGAGCCGTGAGGGTTTAGTGGATTGGGGGGCGCTGGCTATTCCCATCGCGTTGAAGAGACCCGAGCATCCCGAGGGGGCGATCTTTCTGAAAACCTTACGGGCTGGGTCCCAGAGCTCCAAATCATTCAGCGGCCTGTACCTCACGGGAATTTTGAACCTCTCACTGGCAATGTCTGCAAGCGCGCCTAGAAACCTCATGAGAACGAGGTCCGGCTGCGACGGTAACTCGGGATACTCGTCCCTGTTCCAAACTATGGTAAGAACTGGTCCGACTCCGGGATCCCCGTAGATGACGCCGCCACCCGCGGCTCTCCCACTGGTGATCTTGACACCATTCTCAACGCAGGCCTCATAGTTTACGTCTCTTAGCACGTCGCAGTAGCGCTGGAGGAAAACAGCCGGCTTGTCAATGTCGAAGAAGGCGACCGTCGCTGGGATTTTCCCCTCAACGGTAGCCCTCATAAGGGCGGGGATGTACCCACTAATACCAATCCGCCACATCCGTGGTTGTTCTAACCATTCTCCACTTTCTGGGCAACAAAAACACTCCCTTCTCTCCATTCTGCTCCTCAGAATCATATATAGATAAAGTAATATCCTTTTCAACTCTTAATTTATTTGTATGTCCCCTTTTTACGGACAATCCGACATCCACTTCTTGCGCGGCGCTGGTTAGAATGAGAAGAAACGAAACACTTGGAAAGCTTTAAGAGCTTGCCTGTTCATATCACCCATGAGGTGTGTGGTGGTTCTGCATGCTATTGGGTGACGCTCCCCGGCTTTTCGTTTTTGAGGGGGAATGGGACGATGCTGTATCCGCCTTCTCCCTAACCCTCAGACGGGAGCTAGGAGACTCCCTTATAGGAGTGATAGCCACTCCGAGAGAGGAAGTCCACATTTATGGTGCTAACGTCCTGGTGGTGCTGGCCGAGGAAAAGCCAGAGCTGAGAATAAAAGTGCTAAACATAGCTAGGAAAGTGGAAAAAAGGGTTAGGGGCGTAACCGTAACTCCCTTCATAACAACCAGAGAGGACAGGAGGATCATTCATGCCTTCAGCCAGAAGAGTGAAAGGAGACCTTCTCTTCGAAGAAGCGTTAAAGGATCTTGAAAACAAGTGCTTTAACAAGGCAACGGGAGGCTTCTATTTTGCGTCCAGATGGTTCGCCGAGGGGCTACTGGTGAAATTGGGGGCTCCCATTCCCAGGAGGGACGACAAACTGGCTAACGCCATTGAAGACGTCGGAGCCGCCGCCTCGGCTGAATGCCTCCGTACACTCTACAGTCTGAGGCTTAAGGCAGACTACTCTGAACTCAGCATGACACCAGAGGAAGCAAAACACGCTAAGGAGATAGCTGAAAAGGCACTAGAGGAACTCAAAGGTCTCCTGAAAAAAGCTGGATGAGCTAAAAGATATGAAGGAGACTGCTCACCTGTTTTTTCTAGAGTTCATTGAATATGGAGAGAATATGGAGAGAGTTTCGCTATGCTAGGATTGGCTCGGAGTCTTCTGAAAAGTCTTTAAGAAGCTGAGAAACTCTAAATATTTTTCTCATCCACGTTAGCGATAGGGGGATTGTTCGCTGTTAACCGAACTTTTCGTTTTTCACCGAACTTTTTGTGTGTTTCTCTTGTGAGGGTGGGTACTAACCGAGAATCAATGATTTTGACGAAAAAGATCCTGGAAAGCCGATGCTTAAGGGGGGATAGGTGAAACTATAACTTCGAACGGGAAGAAAACAGCCCTCTGTATCGCCTTGTTGGTGGGTAAACTTTTATATAAATCGGAGAATTAACACTGTTAAACCCTTGTGAGGTTGTGTTGTTGAGCGAGATAGTTGTTGGTAAGGGTGAGTACCAGATAAGTGTGACCAAGCACCTGATTTGGGACGCTGTCAACTGGAAAAAATTCGTGAGAAGGGATAACACCGCTATTCTGATTATCGACCCGCAGAACGACTGCGCAACGGAAGGCGGAGCCCTGGACAAGATCGGGTGGAAAGCGTGGAGGTACATCAGGGAATCAGGCTCAGTGGACAACATCATCAGCATAGTGGAGGCATCCAGAAAGTTGAAGCTCCCAGTCATCTGGACCAGATTTTTGAGGAAGAAGGGCTTCACGGACGCCAGGCCAGGCTCACTCGAAGAGGCTATGTTAAAGTTCTACGCTTCGGCGGTTCCCGGCCTGTGGGAGGAAGGCACCTGGGACGTGGAGCTGATAGACGAGGTTTTGGAGGTGAAGCGGCCCGAGGACCTTGTCTTAGATAAGCCCGCTTCGAGCGCTTTCATAGGCACAGTGCTTGAGAGGTTCCTCCGCAACTGGAAAATAGAAGTGCTCATAATAGGTGGATACTACACCGGCATGTGCGTGGAGAGCACGGCTAGGGACGCGTTCGACCTTGGGTACATGCCCATAATTGTTGGCGACGCGTGCATGGATCACGGACCCGACAAGGAAACGGCGCTGCAGGTTCACAAGAGCTGCCTTGACAGGCTCGACGGCAGGCTGGGAATGGTGAACGTGCAGTCAACCAGCACGGTTCTCGAGCTGCTAAACGAAATGGTCTAGTGGTAGAGAGTGAAGTATATATATAATGAGGGTTTCTGGAAAGAAAATTTGAGTGCGCTAGGTTGGGAGTGGTTATGAGGGCGATTGACATAGATTGCTATGTCTTTCCCACGGATAGGATTCTGCGGTACCTGATACAGGCGTGGGGTGTTCACGAGGGTTACCTGGACAGGTTCGGAAAGAACATTTTCGCGGTTATGGGTCAGTCTGAGGATGAGTATTTCCGGCTGAAGAGCAGCATGGACCGTAGGAGTTTTATTGACCACCTTTCGGGTCTCATTGAGAAGCTTGCGATGCCGATGAAGGATTTTGTGGAGATTCTGGAGTCGGCCGGGATTGAGAGGGCTAATCTGACGTGTGAGGATGTTGAGACGACGACTGGAGTGAAGCCGCTGTCCAACGATTATGTGCACTCGGTGATAAGTGAGTATCCCGACCTGTTGACCGCGTTTGTTGGAGCGGATCCGCACAAGGGTGAGGCTGCGGTGCGTGAGGTTGAGAGGGCGGTTGTGAAGCTTGGGTTTACCGGTGTTACCCTGTACCCCTTCAGGCACAAGCTGTACGCGAGTGACGAGAAGTGCTACCCGATTTACGAGAAGGCTCTGGAGCTTGATGTTCCGGTCTGGATACACACGGCGAGCAGTCTGGACTTCAGTGTTCCAATGGACTATGGGCACCCCAGGCACCTTGACTACGTGGCGTCGAGGTTCCCCGACCTTAAAATCATAGCTGGAGACGCCGGGTGGCCGTGGATGAACGAGATGGTTGCGGTCGCCTGGCGGCACAGAAACGTGTACATCGCCCTCTCATCGTTCAGAGCCAAGCACATAACCAGGCCGGGCGCGGGTTTCGAGCCCCTACTCTACTATGGCGATAGGACCATTAGGGACAAGGTTGTCTGGGGCTCCACCTGGATAATGTTCGCCCTCACTCCCAAACAACTGTTGGAGGAGATGCTGTCCCTCCCCCTGAAGAAGGAGACGCTTCGAATGTGGCTGTATGAGAATCCGAAAAAGCTGATAAGGTGATACATTTTGGATGAGCATGTTTTGTGGAGGTATATTAAGGGTCACGCTAAGGAGACGCCGGACTCCGTTGCTATAATAAGCGGAGACGAGAAAATAACCTACCGGGATCTGGACAGGCTGAGTGATGGACTCGCACTCGAACTGATTGATCTGGGGATAAGTAGGGGTGACGTGATAGCCACGTTTCTTCCGCCTTCGAAGGAGTACGTTTACGTTTACGTTGCCGCCACCAAAATCGGCGCCGTTCTGCTTCCCTTGGACTTGAGGGAGAAGCCCCAGGAGATTATAAGCAAGTGCAACGAACTCGGTGCAAAGGTGTTTGTGACACTCAGAGAGTTTATCGGCATCGATATTGCCTCTCAGGTGGCGGGTTACGCCGACTCCCTACCGTCAGTTAAACGGTTCCTCATAGCCAGGGGGCTCCCACCAGACGCTCCGGAGAGGTTCGTGTCCATGGAGGAAGTGATGGAAACCCACATGGACGGGGACGGAAGGCTCCAGAAAGCGATGATGCGGGTGTCTCCAGAGGACGACTTCCTTATCATCTACACTGGTGGCACGACGGGGCTTCCTAAGGGGGTTGTGCACACTCAGGGAGCCTGCATCCAAGGGGAACTCGGTCTCATCGAAACCCTCGGAGTTGAGGAGGACGAAGACATGGTGATGATGTTTCATCTACCCCCGAGTCACGTGGGGGGCTCCTGTGACATACTCTTATCAACGCTCCTGGCCGGGGGAACACTGGTCATTCTGGAGCACCTGAGACCCAAGGAACTCCTGGAGCTGATCGAGAAGCACAGGGTGACCTTCTTCGGCGGGGTGGCGACCCTCTTCAGGATACTCTTCATGTACGAGGACTTCGACAAGTACGACCTTTCCTCGGTCAAGATTATTGTGGCCGCTGCGGAGCCCCTGCCACCCGACCTCAACAAGGAGATAAGAAGGAGGTTTCCCCAAGCGACCCTGTGTATCGGCTACGGGTTGACAGAGGCCGGAGCAGGGTGGGTTGGAATCCAGAGGAGAGACGATCCCGAGGAGAAGAAGCTGTACTCTGTTGGGAGACCCGCAGAGGGGATCAAGGTCAAAATCGTGGACGATGAGGGCAGGGAGCTTCCACCAGGCGAGACGGGTGAGATCCTCGTGAAGGGCCCCCCGGTGATGAAAACATACGTGGACAGGGAGAGGAACAAGGAGGCGTTTACGGAGGACGGGTGGCTGCGCACAGGCGACCTGGGATACGTGGATGAGGACGGGTATCTCTACCTGGTTGGGAGAAAGAAGGAGATGATAAAGGTTGCGGGGTACGCGGTCTACCCTGCCAGGATAGAGGAGTACCTTGAGAAGCATCCGGACATTCGGACGGCGGCGGTGATAGGCTTCCCCCATGAGATCTACGGGGAGGCGGTTGCCGCGTTCATAGTTCCAAGAGGAGGAGCAGCGCTGAAAGAGGAGGACGTAATAAGATACTGTGAGGAGGGCTTACCAGACTACGAGGTTCCCCGGAAGGTGGTGTTCAAGGAGTCTCTGCCCCTCTCAAGGCTGGGAAAAGTGGAAAAATCGCAGCTACAAAAAGAACTAAGCCCCTAAACCCCTCCTACCTTTTAATTAAAGTCGAAAACTAAAGAAGAAATTGCTGCACGGGTGAAAAGTGCTTATGATTTAACGGATAATTGGTTTTTCAAGATAATTGAAGGAGACCTAGTTAGGAGGTTCGAATAATGCAATCTCAATGGCAAAAAACCAAGTACCAAAACTATCCTATTCAGGATACATCTACCCTAACCGTAGGAGTTGGTGTAAAAGATGAAGATGAAATAGATAACTTATTACTATCTACTTGGATTGAAAGAATACCTAAAGAAATTATTGGTTGGCAATCTCTGTTGCCTCTTCTAGAAATTGATCAATCGTCGGTTTTACCACATTTAGAAATAAAGAGAGAAACGAGCCTACTACAGGGGAAAATTAAACCGCTCTCAGAAGTACCACTTAAATTTGATGTATACGTCCGCATTCCTCCAAAAAAGAGGTGGACTGCAAAAGGAAGTATAAAAAGTATTTCTAAGGCATCCCCTCACATCGTTGAGCCGGGGGAACTTTAATGGTAAGGGAATATCCTTGGTACGATATTGTAAACGGTGAAGAAAAAGATTGTAGGGAGATTTCATTTTAGACTGTCCGATAGTTGTCCCACCTTTGGAGGTATCAGAAGAAGTTAATTTTGAGATTATTAATTACGATGTCGTTGTAATGAGTCAATCGTGTGATCTCGTTCAGAGAAAGATATATTTGGTTCTCGTTTGTCCGGTTTGGCCTTTAGGTGAATTTGAGTAGAGAAGTGACTTTTTCAGAAGTAGGAAAGGAAAAGAAGCACTAAGACAGGGAAATGTGCCTAGATACCATCTACTAAACAAATGTGATCTAAAGGGATTCGAATTGGACTATATGGTTGTCGATTTTAGGAGTGTCTATAGTGT
>JAUQYY010000174.1 GCA_030587505.1 Candidatus Sigynarchaeota archaeon | reverse complement strand
TAGACTCTCTCATGGCCAAGTATGGACACCGCGTGATTGAAATTCTCGAAGCAGGAATATTTGATACCCAAAAGAAAAAGTTACTAGCAGTGTGGAATATCAAACACGGAACAGCAAGCATTGACGAAATTGCCAACATGGCAAATTATCATCTCAAAATCGAGGAAAGATGTGGAGTGATACTTTTCCAATCGCTAAAACCGAGATCAGGTACACACACTATGGAGGTAGACTTTTCTAAGGGATACCCACAACTAAAACTAATACCGATTACTTAAATCTCAAATTTAAAATATTTAGCAAATTAATTTTTAAAAACACCTGATCCAAAAAGGTATGACATTGACTACACTAAAGTTTAATGAAAAATGTTCCACTTGAATGGTTAGGACTACAAGATTATTTTTAAATCTCTCTTCTCAAAGTTTGTAACTGTCAGGATCTGGGTTATTCTGGTTGCGGGTAGTGTGTTGACCTTTTGGTCTATGAATTCCTTTAACGCCGCTCTATTTTCTAGGAAGACCATAATCACTACATTTTCTTTGCCCGCTGTTTCACAAACGAATTTCACCTCGGGCATGTCTTTAAGTGTGGACAAATTCTTAGTGAGTTCTGAAGGTTCAACCTCTAGGAGAATGAAGGCTATTTCTTCTTTCCCCACCTTCTTAGGATCTACTATGGCTGTGATCTCCTCTATTATTCCGCTTTTTAGGAGTTTGTTTACCCTGTCCCTGATGGTTGCGTCACTAACTTTCATTTTTCTGCTTATTTCACGGAAAGAGGTACGCCCATCTTTTTGAAGAATGTTTAACAAGTGGACATTTAGGGGGTCCAGTTCTACCTTTCTCTTTCTTGAGGGTTTAATTTCGGTGAGCATGGGTCGATAGGCCAGCAGGTTTACAATGCTGGGGCGAATTCCCTTATTAAACCTGAAGGAGTAGATTTCCTTCCTCTCGGCTTCGTCAATCTTAAACTCTGAACCACAGTTGAAACAGCGCATCCGCTTCATGGACTGGGAGAACAACGCTCCACACGATTCACATGTATTAGTTACGGTAATCTTGTAGTCCTCACCCTCAGACCTCAGCTTCTTCTTACACTCTGGACAAAAGAGCATGGTTGATTTCCCGAATTTCTCCTTCAAATCGATGAGCCCGCACTCAAAGTGTTCTACTACTTTCTTGGTAGTAATGTTCCCGCTCCCGCACTTCGGGCAAACCAGCCTCAAATGGATATCATAACTTTTGCACTCGGGACAGATAAGCATCACGTCTACCACATTTCTGTGTAGAATATCCAAAGAGCTGAGCCTGTTTAGTGTTTCAAAGGCCTCAAGAACGTCCATTTCCAATATCTTCTCCGCTAATGGGTAGCGAAATCCAAGATTGCTTGAACGCGAAAACTCGGGAAGAAACTCCAACTCCGGCTCAACCAACAATCTTTCGATAAGCAACCAAACCCGCTGATCCGACAAAAAGGATATAAGCTCTTCCATCGCTCTAACCCTCTAACCTTACATTCAAAAAGCTCTTTAGTATATCAAAACGCTCCAAGCAAATATTCTTTTTGTACAAAAACTGGAAAGAGCGCCTTCACTATGTGAGTTTGTGAGGATAACTCAGCAGTAAATCGTATATTTTCTCGAAATATTTTTAACCTAGTTTAGTTACCCAAACTTTAACCACACACTCAAATTCATCTGGTGGAGGACAAGTTGTTAAGCGTCCAAAAGAGTGTACCCACAGAGATGCTTAATGCTCTAGAACGAGGAGGATATTCTCTCCACATCAAGGGCCGCGCGGGAACAGGCAAAACCACCCTAGCACTGGAGATAGTCAAAAACATGTCTCAAAGAGGAAAGGCTATCTATCTCTCCACGCGAGTCTCACCCGAGCGAATACTGGTCCAGTTTCCGTGGGTGAGGGGCTTCCTAGAAGTACGAAGCATTCTGGATGCAAAAAGGTCTTACATAACCCCAGATGTTCCAAAGAAAGTGCTGTTTGAGTACTCGGACCAGCCCGAGTTTTTGAGAGCGATAAACGCAGAGATTCACAGGTCGGAGCAGCGGCCCGTGACGGTCATCATCGACAGCCTGGACGCCCTCAAATCGAGTTTGAACATTCCCGAGAGGGATACCACCCTGGAAAGCATCCTTTTGGAGATCGGTGAAAGGACGTCTTCGAACATGCTGTTCATAACGGAGACCGATGAACCTTGCAGACTGGACTACCTAACCGATGGTGTAGTAAGACTGGAAAAAGAAATCATAGATGGAAGACTCCTAAGGAAACTGTATCTTGAAAAAATACGCGGAGGGAGAATAGAACAGTCATACTACCTATTCACCCTAAAAAACGGCAGATTCAACTACTTTGAACCACTGCTTTACCCCCGTATTAAGTGTACTGCAGGAATACTAACACCAAAAAAGAAAGGAGCCTTTATCCCCACATCTATAGAAGAATTGGACTTGGTTCTTCACGGAGGATTGCGAAAAGGAACATGTAACCTAGTCGAGCAAGCGAGAGGCTCTGGAACAGAATTCATTTACCTTATGGTACCAATCATTTCAAGTTTTGTTCAAAATGGTTTCCCAGTGTTTATAACCTCTCTGCAAACCATCGCAACTGAATCATCCATAGACTATATTTTCTCGCTAGTAGAAATAGAAAATAGTGCTATCTCTACATTACGGAGGTACATTTATTTCTTCAGATTCAAAAACTTATCAGAAAAAATTGTGGGGAACGAAATCGGTGTTTCAAAAGAAAACATAGAGGACTTCGCTGAAGTCTTTAGGAAATCGGTATCTGAAACCACGGAGAAGCTTGGCGCTGAAACCTATCTATGGCTCCTAGAAATAGATACGATGGAGCGAATCTTTGGTGAAGAAAGCTTTAGGAGAGCAGTAGGAACCCTAGTTCTTGAAACAAGAGCTTCTAATGGTATCTGCATTGCGTTGGGCAAGCACGGTATCAAATCTATGGATACTGTAATACACCTAGCGACAACCCATTTCATAATGGATAATGTAGGAGCCCCAATAATATACGGGGTACTCCCTAAAACAAAAGTGTATGCCGTAGTCACCGAAAAACTAAACGAGACCGACAAAATAGACTTAGTAGGCATCGAATAACTTCCCCGTAGAAACACAAGACCATCTTTGCTCCCTCAGAACAGACCTACGTCTAATCGCTTTACTCTAAAGGTGAACTTAATTTTCTAAGCAATAAGGAAGAAATATATACGGAAGTTAAACAGTTTATACTAGAAACTCAAATTCAAATTGAAGCGAAAAGTTTTATGAGCAGTGAGGGTCACGGAAATGAGTCCTGTTGAAACTGTACCTTCTGGCATCCCCGGCTTGGACGAGATGCTAAACGGCGGGTTTCCTAGGGGAAGAGCTATCTTAGTTTCTGGTGGTCCCGGAACAGGGAAAAGTATTCTTTCTGCACAATTCATATACAACGGTGCTCACCAGCACGGCATACCTGGTATCATTGTGAGTTTGGAGGAGCCCGCAAAAACCATAAAAGAAAATTTAAGTAGCTTCGGATGGGACCTAGACAAGCTAATAGACGAGAATCTGCTGGATATAATAGAC
>JAUQYY010000168.1 GCA_030587505.1 Candidatus Sigynarchaeota archaeon | reverse complement strand
ACTATAGAGATGCGGGGCCGGGGCGGCCCAAAGCGCCTGCTGAGGTGAAGCCTCTACTGGTAGAGATACCAGCAAGCCTCATCGTTGAAGCGGGAAGCCCACAGGCTCCAGCCGTGGGTAGCTCACAGGGATGCATGGAAAAAAGGAAAGCGGCAGTTAATAGCGCGCTGGCGTGTGTAATTAGACTGCTTTCCTTCTTTCTCTCTCGCCACGCTTACAGTGGATTCTCCTTCACATTCTTTTCACAGTCCGATTAGTTTCCGGTACTCGTCCGCCTTTGCGGGTCTTCTGCCGAGGGCTTCGGCTAGTTTGACCGTTATTGCGACGCTTTCCGTGTTTGTTTTCAGTATGTCCTCCTTGTGGGGGTATCTCCATATGGTGTCTTCCATGCCGACCCGTACGTGGTGTCCGAGGATCATTGTGAGGGCGGTTATGTAGCTTGACGCTCTGCCCGCTGAGCAGACCGTTATGAAGGGCTCATCGCTCGGGTCGACTTCTCTTATTCTTCTCTCCATGAATAGGAGTGCCTCCGCCATTGCCCTGGGGTTGGTCATTGGAATCGCCCCGGGGATCGCTGGGACGACTATCCACTCGAAGGGCGGCTCTATTATTTTGGGCTTGATGAGCCAGCGATACGCGTTGTCAACGTCTCCCGGGTTGTACACCGCGATTTGGGGTTTGACTCCGTGGTCCTGCATGTACTTCGTCGCCGCTTGGATGAACGGTGGTGGATTAGCGAAGAGGGCGTCGCCGAGAAACATTCCTGTGGTGTTCACCGGGGAAACCTCGTAGAGCTTCGCCCTGATGGGGTACATGAGTTCCTCAAAGTTCTCTCCGAAGAGAGCCTCGCCCCCAATCACAACGTTTCTTCCATACTTCTCCTTGAGGGGGTCTATCACGTCGTGGATAGGCTGCCTATCAGTCGTGTAGAGGCCGGTTGCGGGATCCCTCGTGTGAATGTGGAGCGCGGTTGCTCCCGCATCTACGGCGGCGATAGACTCTTCTCTCACCTCTTCGGTGCTGTAGGCTTGGTTCGGATTAGCTGAGCGGTCGATGATGACACCCGTAACCGCGGCGGTTATGACAACCTCCTCCGGTATATTCCACCTCTCCTGATACTTCAGGTCCATTATGGGAATGGAATACGGCTGAGCTATAACAAGTGGAATCTCCTCCTGAGACAAAAATACACCTCCTAACACCTATTAGTTAATTAATTCGTAGAACAACCATTTAACCTTTTACTTACTATTCCGGAGGGATAAGCAGGTTACCAGGCTGGGATTTCCTCCCAGGTTAATCTAAAAAAGGAACGTTGAGGTCTGTAGCTTGGTTTAGGCTTCTTTCCCGACTATGATTTTTCTGGGTTTCTCTGGCATTTTCCACATCCATGTGATGGTCTGGTTGTCCCGGGTGTAGGTGAGCAGGTTTTGGTTAACCATTTCTCTGATTTCGCTGTTGATATACTCTTTCGAGAAGTTGTTTTTTATTCCCCTGTAACTGTACAGGCTGTCCACGAGCTGTTTCACGGGGTCTTCACCCGAATCTGTGAACCTGCCGTAGTTTTCTATCAGGTCCTTTTTGAGGAGGTGCCACGCCAGGCTTCTCCTCCTTCTGATGGCTATTTCTCGCAGGTCCTGCTCGCTCGCCTTTCCCTCTTGTTCCGCCTTGACTTGGTTTTTCTGGTACTGGAGCACGCCCTTATAGAAGTCCTTCACGATTTTGTTCATGTACTCTGCGGAGACCCCCTCCGTTTCGGTCACCGCTCTGTTCGCGTCGTACCTCAACCAGTTGTCTGTGAGGATTTTCACACCAAGTTCATCTGCACGCTCTCTCACCTCAGTTCCGGGGAACGGGGCGAGAACATGATAGCCGTAGTAGGTTCCCAGGCTCTCGGCGAATTCCATCGTCTCCTTTATGGTTTCCTTTGTTTCTCCGGGTAGTCCGATTATGAAGGATGAGAGGACTCCCATTCCCACCTCTTTGGCTATCCTCACGGCTTCCCTGACCTGCTCTAGGGTTATTCCCTTCTTGCTGGTGTTTAGAATCTCCTGGTTTCCGCTCTCAACCCCGTACTGGATGAATATGCACCCCGCTTCGTACATCTTTTCCAGCATTTCCTTGGTCACGGTGTTTACGCGAGCGTTGGCGCTCCACTTGAATTTTAGTCCCCTGCTTATGATCTCGTCGCAGATGGCGAAGACGTGCTTCTTGTTGATTGTGAACGTGTCGTCCTCCACAACTATCTCGTCGAAGCCGTAGTCCAGGATTTCCTCCATCTCGTCCACGCAGAGCTTGGGGTTTCGGAACCTCATCCTTCTGCTGGTCATTTTTGGTCCGACGCAGAAGATGCACCTGTTGGGGCACCCTCTTCCGGTTATCATGCTGCAGCCCGTTTTGTATGCGATGTACTTTGACAGGGGAATGAGGTGCCTCGCGGGGAAGGGTAGCTCGTCCAGGTTCATTAGAAGCTCCCGGTCGGGGTTTCTTATTATCTCCCCGTCCTCCCTGTAGGTTATCCCCTTGATGTCCTTGAGGTCTCTTCCCTTAACGATGTCCAAGAGCGTGTATTCGCCTTCTCTTCTCACCACGATGTCTATCCAGGGGGCTTCGGCTAGCACCTCCTTATCCGCGAAGGTTGCGTGGGGTCCGCCGATGATTGTGGTTGCTCCCTCGTCTTTCGCGAGCTTGAGTATACGCTTGGCGTGCGGATAGTTCATTGTAACCGAACCCGCACCCACGATGTCGGGCTTGTACTCCCTTATCTTGTCGATGATTGTTTCCCTCGAGAACTTGTAAACCACCATGTCCAGTATGTTCACTTCGAATCCCCTGTCCTCGAGAACCGCCGCGAGGTACGTCAGTCCCAGGGGGATCGTGGGGCACTCGGTGAACGGATAAGGAGTGTTTATGAGAAGAGTTCTGGTTGACATAGTCCTACAACCCTTAATCCTACTACTTAAGCTTTACCCAACTTCTTCGCCACTTTCCTCAGTAAAGGAGAAAAATGGGTCAGGGTGTTAAAGCTGGTGGAAAATAAAGGTTTTTGGAGAGAGTTTATAAAAACGCTTTTACCTCTGTTCTAGGCTGGTTTCAGCTGCGCCTGCTTTCGTTGCGGTTGCTTCTTCCCTATTTGCACCCATTTCCAGATTATTGTGTGATCGTTCGCCTCGTACTCCAGTAGTCCCTCCTCAATGAAGTTTCTGATTATTCTTTCCACCTGGTCCTTTTTGAGTATCCTTAATATGGACCTGTAGGAACACATCTTGTCGATGAGGAGCTTAGCTGGGTCTTCACCGTTGTTCTCTAATACTCCGTTTCTCTCGATGCGGTCGTTCTTGAGAAGCAGCCAGGCCAGTTTCCGCCTCCGCCTCAGCATCACGTCCTCAACCACCTCGGGCGGAGCCCTTCCCTCGTCGACCTCTCTCTCGCGCTCTCTTATGATCTCCTCAATTTTCTGGTTGAACTCTCTTACCACCTTGTTTAAGAGTTCCTTGGGTACGGCGTCGCTCTCGGTTACCGCCTGGTTCGCGTCGTACCTCAGCCAGTTGTTGTGAAGTATTCTTATTCCGAATTCGTCTGCTTTTTCTCTCACTTCTGTTCCGGGGAATGGTGCGAGAATGTGGTAGCCGTGAGAGGTGTTCAACTGCTTACCGAACTCGAGGGACTCCTGCATCGTTTCTGGTGTCTCGCCGGGTAGCCCCATTATGAATGAGGCTAAGACATCCACCCCTGCCTCTTTCGCTATCTTGACTCCTCTCATCACCTTTCTGCGGTTCTGTCTCTTCCTCGCCAGTTCCAGTATTCTGTCGTTTCCGCTCTCAACACCGTAGCAGAAGTAGAAGCACCCAGCCTCCTTCATTCTCTTCACAAGCTGGGGGGTAACGGTGTCACACCTGGAGAAAGCGCTCCACCTAACCTTTAATCCCCTGCTTATAATCTCGTCGCATATCGCGTAGACATGTTTGTGGTTCATCGTCAACTGGTCGTCCTCAATACAGATGTCCTCGAATCCCTGTTCGAGAATCACCTCCATCTCATCCACGACGAGCTTCGGATCCCTGTACCTCGCCTTGGAGCCGACCATTTTGTGCCCGACGCAGAATATGCAGTGGTAGGGACACCCGCGAGCGGTGATCATGCTGGCTCCGGTCTTGTAGGCGTGGTACTTCGCCAGTGGGAGAAGGTGGCGCGCCGGAAAGGGTAGCTCGTCTAGGTTCTGGATGAAGGGTCTGTCGGGATTAACGATGATTTCCCCGTCTTCCCTGTAGGTTATTCCAAGGATGTCTTTAAAATCCCTTCCCTTAACTATGTCGAGAAGCGTGTACTCCCCTTCCCTCCTTACGACGACGTCGATGTATGGTGCCTCCGTTAGGCATTCCTCGTCCCAGAAGGTTACGTGGCACCCTCCTATCACGGTCATTGCGCCCATTTCCTTGCACACCTTGAGCGCCCGGAGAGCAGTGGGGTAACTCATGGTGACGGGGCCGGCGCCGCAGATGTCAGGTTTGAACTCTCGAATCTTCTCCTTAATCTTGCTTATTGAGAATTTTGAGACAACCATGTCCAGGATTTCAACCTCGTAGTTGTTCTCCTCGAGAACCGCTGCGAGGTAGGTTAGCCCGAGGGGTAGGGTTGGACACTCCGAGAA
>JAUQYY010000161.1 GCA_030587505.1 Candidatus Sigynarchaeota archaeon | reverse complement strand
CTCTACAAGAGAATTTGTTAAAGAATCAGAGTTGAGGGAAATGGTCTGGTTGGAGATAGCTAAGAAAGCGAGGTCTTATGGTTTAGGTTTGGAAGACGCCCTTGTTGATGGTATGTTCTTGGCGGGTATGCAGATAACCACCTTTGGTGGAGAGTTTGTGAAAAATTTTGGTGAGGGAGCCAGAGGGATACTGCTCCGGGGAGCCGTAGCCACGGGAAAATACGTGGGCGACAAACTAAGCAGGGACTTCGGCTTTGGCAAGGAACTAATGGATGTCGGGAGAATACAGGACCTGGTAATGGACGCGGTTCTGATGCCTCACACCGTGGAGCAGACAGATGACGGAGACGTGAAGCTAACGGTTTTCGACTGTCCCTTCGCACCGATGGCAGGTCTGCTGGCTGACCCTATGGCCTGCGAGATATGTGTGGGATATGTTAGAGGCGCAGCAAAATACGTGACGGGAGGCAGGGCTGGAGTATCAAGGGTAACCCACATTCCCGCTGGGGACGAAAAGTGCGACTTCTACGTGAAGGAAGGAGTTCCCCACGGACTCACCCGATACGAGATAAAAGCACAGCTTCCACCCGAGGAGTACATTTCAACACTACTCTCAAAAGATCTGAACTTTGTAAAGGAAAACTATTTACCCAAGGCACTCTCTAACCCCAGGATAGTGGACCAAACGGCGAGTGAGGATGTGAAAAAGGAGCAGGCGCTGGCCTATCTTCTCGAGATAACGTCGCTAGTGCTACGCGGACTTGTGATGACCGAGTCCTACAGCGCCTACAGCGTCCTCGGGAAGGGAATATCATACAAAGCAGCGGAAGCGGCTGGAAAAGGAGCCGCCGACATGATGGTTGCGGGATTTCCGCCGATAATCTCGGGGTGGAACGAGAGGTTCGGTCTGTCCGATGACCCGGGGAGAGCTGAAAAGGCTGCTGTTCTCTACTCCACAGTAATGAAGCTGGACGGCGAGGTTGGAGACGGCTGGTTCGAGGTTGGTAACTGCCTGTGGAGAAACATGGTTGAGGAAATGCTGAAAGACCCCACCGGGTACGACATGGCCACCCTCAGCGAGTCCGAGAGGGTTGAAGCGATAAAGTGCGGATGCGTCTCCTGCGACAGGTGCCTGAAAGGACTCGTCGGTTCAAATGGGGTACGTGTAGAGCAAACCAGCTGCCTTGTTGATGGAGCGGACAAGTGTCGCTGGGTTTTCGAATAGGGCAACCCGCCATCCCTATAGACTCCACTTTTTCTTTTTTTAACTTTCATATTCACTTAGGCTGGAGCTAGTTGTCTCGGTTCACGCGGAGAGGCCTGAATTTAGCTTCACGTCGTCATTCAAACTTTTTAGAGGACTCCTAACGGCTAGGGTGTTGAGTCGCATTTTGAGGAATTGTGCTTATATATGTGTTTTGATAAATCCTCTTTTAAAAAATTGGAGGGAAAAAGACGGAGAAGCCTTGGTACAAGTCTTGGCCGGAGGGCCTCCCGAAGACCCTTGATTATCCCAACATACCTCTGCATCAGAGTCTGGATGACACGGCGGAGAGGCTTCCTGATAAGACTTCTCTGATTTACTATGGAACCGAGATTCCGTTCAAAGAGGTTAAGGATAAAGCGGACAGGTTTGCCACCGTTCTTGCGGATTTGGGTGTGAAGAAGGGTGATAGGGTCGCCTTGTATCTTGAGAACTCGCCTCAGTTCGTGTACGCTTACTACGGTGCCCACAAGGCAGGGGCTATAGTGGTTCCGGTTAACCCCATGTTCAAGGAGATGGAGCTGGAATACGAGCTTAAGGATTCGGGTTCAGAAACAATTGTCGCGCTGGACCATTTGTACCCCTTCGTGGAGAAGGTCAGAGACAAGGTCGGCCTCAAGAACGTGTTTGTCACAAACATCGGAGACTACTTCCCGGAGGAGCCAACCCTCCCAATCATGGACGCCATAAAGGTTGAGAAGAAAACCTACCCCAACACGTTTGACTTCTTGGAAAAACTGGAGGACACCAAACCCAACCCGCCAAAGATCGAGTTCAACCCAAAAGAAGACCTAGCGCTCCTGCAGTACACCGCGGGGACAACAGGGGCGCCGAAGGGAGCCATGATTACCCACAGCAACATAGTAACAAACGTGTATGGAAGCGTGAAATGGGTAGGAGTAACAGAGAATGACATAGGTGTGGGAGTGTTGCCGTTCTTCCACGCCACGGGCATGGTTCACAGCATGTGCAACCCGATAATGTCCGGCGCAACAAGCGTGCTACTGGCGCGCTTCGACCTGGCAGCCTTCCTTGAAGCCATACACAAGTACAGGTGCACACTGTGGGTGGGAATCACCACAATCTGCGTCGCAATAGCCATGTTCGCCGACCCCAAAAAGTACGACCTCTCATCCCTACGGGCAAGCTTCGCCGGCGGCGCCCCACTGGGGAAGGAAATCATAAAGAAGTACAAGGAGATAACAGGCAGCGACATGATCGAAGGGTACGGCCTATCAGAATCAATCTCCCAGCTCACCATCAACCCGGTCGACAAGCCCAAGTACGGCTCCATAGGCATCCCAGTCTTCGACGTAGACGCAAAAGTGGTGGACGCCGAAACCGGAACCAAGGAGCTAGGAGTCGGAGAGGAAGGAGAACTCATATTCAAGGGCCCCCAAATCATGAAAGGATACTGGAACCAGCCCGAAAAAACGAAAGAAGCCCTCAGGGACGGCTGGTTCTACACCGGTGACATTGGAAAAATGGATGAGGACGGCTACTTCTGGATAGTGGGGCGCAAGAAGGAGATGATAAACGTCTCCGGATACAAGGTTTGGCCCACAGAGGTGGAGGACTTCCTGTACAAGCACGAAGCCGTCCAAGAGGTCGGCGTTGTGGGAGTCCCGGACGAGTACAGGGGAGAAACCGTGAAAGCATGCATAGTCCTCAAGCCGGAGTACAAGGGTAAGATAACCGAGGAGGACATAATCAAGTGGTCTAAGGAAAAGATGGCGGCGTACAAGTATCCGAGAATAGTGGAGTTCGTGGACTCCCTACCCAAGAGCGGAGCCGGCAAGATTCTGAGAAGAGTCCTGCTAGAGGAACACCTGAAAAAGCCCGGGAAAAAACAGTACAGCACAAAAAGCAACCAGAGAAAACGCTTTGTAATATATCGTTAGGCATCAGAGCAGGAATCTTCCAGAGAACAGCGGGGCGGTCACATCACGTAAAACCCCCACTTTTTTCAATCGTGCCCAGCCACCACAAAAACTATCACAATGTGCCTCGGAAAATAGCTTCCTTTGAGAAATAGTACTGCTTACAATGTGAGTGTTTACTATGCTTTCGAGCCTATCCCGAGTAGTCCTGAACCCACTAATGCCATTCCCAAGGTGTTGGACGCCGAACAAATCATACATGTATGTATATATTGATAGGTGGTACAAATGGGTCATAAGACCATTACGATTTCTGAGGAGGCGTACAATTCGCTAGTTGCACTCAAACGTGAAAACGAGAGTTTCACAGAGGTGATCCTTAGAGTGGTTTCTACGTTGAATAGGAAGCCGTTAACATGGTTCGCTGGAAAATGGGCCGGCGATGAAGCAGAGTTGGATAGGATTCTCAAGGTGATTCGCAACGCCTGGGCCGAGTATGAGGAGAGGCTTGGTGAGGAGGAAGATGGTTTGCTTTGATACTGATTTCATGGTGGCTTTACTCAGAGGAAAGGCCGAAGCTGTTAAGAAAGCGAGGGGAAATAGAGAACAGGAAAGAGAGGAAGACAACAACACCTTTAAGTGCGTTTGAACTCTTTATGGGTGCAAATCTGTCCACCCATCAGTCAGAGAATGTTAAATTAGTAAGCGACTTTCTTAGAACCCTAGAGATTCTGAGCTTTGACCTGGCATCAGCAGAAAAAGCAGGGGAGATAGAGGCAGAGCTGAGGAAATCCGGAAAACCTATCGGCATCAGAGACACTATGATTGCGGGAATAGCACTAACACATGGACAAAGAATAATCACAAAAAATGTCAAACACTTCAGCCAAGTTAGTGGACTCTCATACGAATCGTGGTAACCTGCTTTTCACGGATTCTTCGAGGTTCTCTTCGGCGCTAAACCGTCCCGATGCGAAGATCGCATACGTGCAAGCTTATCAAACTTTGTCTCGTAAGGCATCCAAGACATGGGGTGAAACTACGTTTGGAAAGCCACAAACTCTGATGTGGGATTCACAAATACGCGAAGAACTAGTGGTAAAAGATTTGGGTGGTAAATATCGGAGTTATGTATGCACTAAAGGTATACCGATAGTACAAAACTTTGCGGGACTCGTAGATTCACTAAAGACAGGTGAAGTTCTGGATTTCAAAGCAGAAAACCTGAAAACAGATGCGCAATTAAACTAATAGTATTGTAAAGCAATACTCAAAGCTCTCTCATTTTTTGAAGGCTGTTTGATTTGAAACCCTTGAAGAGTTTCCTCCCAGCAAACTACTGTTCACAGATTGCCTCTCCATCCTCGTTGAGCAAACTATTTCCAGGGGTAATCTGATTTAATCCCTTAAAAAATGTTAAATATGAGGTAGTGGTCTAAATTGAACTCAGTGAGTGTTCGTTGAAAAGAAGATGTTTGAGATGGAGAGACCGTGGTTTAAATCTTGGCCCGAAGGGTTACCCAAGTCGCTGGATTATCCTGTGGTTCCACTCTTCGATTTTCTCAGGAACACGGCTGGGAGGCTTCCAGACAAGAGTGCGATTATCTTCTACGGACGCGAGGTTACCTTCGGCGAGCTGGATGAATTATCCGACCGCTTCGCCAACGCGCTCGCGGAGATGGGTGTGGGTAAGGGAGACAGGGTGGGGCTTTTCCTGGAGAACTGTCCCCAGTTTGTCATCGCCTACTACGGTGCGCTCAAAGCGGGCGCGGTCGTGGTTTCCGTTAATCCAATGTTTAAGGAGATTGAGGTCGAGTACCAGCTCAACGACTCGGAAACTGAGACGCTGGTTACACTCGACTACCTCTACCCCACTGTTCGGAGGGTGAAAAAGAAAACAAGGCTGAGAAACATAATAGTAACGAGCTACAGGGACTGCCTTCCAGAAAAACCAACCCTACCCACCCATATATCAATGGAACAGGAGAAAAAAACATTCCCGGACACACTCGACTTCTACCATCTCCTAGAGGAACACGAGGCAAAGCCCCCGAAAGTGGACATAGACCCGAGGGAGGACTTGGCTCTTCTCCAGTACTCTTCGGGAACCACTGGAGAGCCGAAAGCCGCCATGATAACACACTTCAACGCCCTAGTCAACGTTGTGGGAGGGGTAAAGTGGGCGAGGATTGAGGAAAATGACGTAAACCTCTCGGTTCTCCCCCTGTTCCACGTGCTCGGAATGCAACAAAGCATGAACTGCCCGATCTACTCGGGAAGCACAAACGTGCTGCTCTCCCGCTTCGACATCGACGCCATACTGAAAGCAATAGAAATGTACAAGTGCACAGTCTTCGTGAGCATAGCACCAATAGACCAGGCCATCGCCACGTACCCCTACGTCAAGAAGTACGACCTGAGTTCCCTCAGACTGGTCTTCACCGGAGGCGCCCCAGTTCCCCTACACGTTTTCGACAAGTTCAAAGAGGCGACCGGCTGCGACCTAGTTGAGGGGTACGGTTTGAGTGAAACAATCTCCCAGGTGACAATAAACCCCATCGACAAGAACAGGCACGGCTCAGTGGGGATTCCAGTCTTCGATGTGGACGCCAAAATCGTGGACCCAGAAACCGGAACCAAGGAACTCCCCATCGGTGAGGAGGGAGAAATCATCTTCAAAGGCCCCCAAGTGATGAAGGGATACTGGAAACAGCCCGAATTGACCAAAAACACGCTTAGAGACGGTTGGCTCTACACCGGCGACATAGCAAGAATGGATGAGGACGGCTACATTTACATCGTGGGCCGCAAGAAGGAGATGATCATAGTCTCAGGATACAAGGTCTGGGCGGCAGAGGTCGAAGAACTCCTAAAAAGACACCCCGCAGTGTACCAGGCAGCCATAGTCGGAGTGCAGGACCCCCAGCAGGGTGAAAGCGTCAAGGCGTACGTGGTCCTAAGACCAGACTACAAGGGAAAAATCACCCCCGAAAGGCTACAAAAATGGGCCAAGAGAAAAATGGCAGACTACAAGTACCCAAGGTACATAGAGTTTGTAAACGAGCTGCCGAGAAGCGGATCCGGAAAAATACTAAAAGAAAAACTCAAAAAGAAACCCTAAGCCAGCAAACCGAAGATATGAAGGAAACCCAGTAGCTGGCCTAATGGGCATCCAACACTTGAAATGTCCCCCCGAGGGCAGGTCATCTCC
>JAUQYY010000152.1 GCA_030587505.1 Candidatus Sigynarchaeota archaeon | reverse complement strand
GACTGTTAGCGATTTGGAGAAGGAAACCGGGCTTGACCACGTGGCAATCGTTAGAACCTCGGCGTGGCTGAGTGAGAAGGGTCTAGTGAAGCAGAAGGAAGCGAAAAAGGTTTATGCCGGTTTGCTCCCGGAGGGTTATGAGTGTGTGGAGCGGGGGCTTCCGGAGAGACGCCTTTTGGACACTATAATTCGTCTCGGGGGTAGCGTCACACTATCTGAACTGTCGAAGGAGACCTCTCTTTCCGGTAAGGACTTAAATATTGCTCTCGGATGGCTTCGAAGGAAACGCTGGGCTAATTTTTCGAAGCGTGACGGAGAAATCCTCTTGCAAGCAGGGGAGAAGGCGCCTCTGGGACGTGACGAAGAATTACTTAAGGTTCTAAGAGATAAGGGTGAGATGGAAATCTCAGAGTCTCCGCGAGACACAAAGGAGATTATTGATTCTCTGCGGAAGAGAAATCTGGTTAAGCTTCGCCAAGAAACTGTTCGATCACTCGTCCTTACCGAGAAGGGAGCAAAGCTCCTTCAGTCGGGTGTTAGCGTCGCTGAGGAGGTCAGTGTTCTCACACCGGATCTCATCAAGTCAGGAAAGTGGCGTGAAACAGTGTTCCGGAAGTACGATGTCGAGGCTCCTGTTCGCGCCGTCTATCCTGGAAAGATTCATCCGGTTATTGAACTGATTAACGAAATTAGGGAAATTTTCTTGGATTTAGGGTTCACTGAAATAAGGGGGCCTTTTGTTGAATCCGCCTTCTGGAATTTTGACGCTTTGTTTCAACCTCAGGATCATCCCGCCCGCGAGATGCATGACACCTTTTACTTAAAGTTTCCCAAAACCGCCAGGCTGCCCGATAAAGAAACGGTGCGGAGGGTGTCCAAAACCCACGAGGACGGGTGGGAGACCGGCTCAACTGGCTGGGGTTATACGTGGAGTGCTAGGGTGGCACGCCAAACCATTCTGAGAACCCATACCACTGCCACAACGATACGCTACTTAGCAGCACATCCTGAGCCTCCCGTAAAGGTGTTTTCTGTTGACCGAGTTTACAGGAATGAGAAATTAGACTACAAGCACCTAGCAGAATTCTTCCAAATAGAGGGCATAATTGTGGACGAAAATGTGACGCTCAGAGACCTCATGGGTACCTTAACCGAATTTTACAAGCGTCTCGGCTTCGAGAGAGTGCAGTTCTGGCCTAGCTATTTTCCCTACACGGAACCATCGCTTCAATCAACGGTTTATGTAGAAGAGTTTGGCTGGATTGAACTATGCGGAATGGGAATCTTCCGCCCCGAGGTGACCATCCCTCTCGGCGTTAAGGTTCCTGTGCTCGCTTGGGGCGGGGGCTTCGAACGCCTAGCTATGCTCCGTTTAGGTTTAGAGGACATACGAGACCTTTACCGAAACGATTTGGGGTGGATCAGAAGAACCCCGATACTTTTCTAGAACTGGTTGGAGGAAGGCAAAATTCCAGTAATAACTTTGAATTGTGATAGGATGAGCGAGCTGCTAAGAAAAGAAGTCGATTCCGACGAACTCGAGAGAACCGTTCCGTGGCTCGGAGTTGACATAGAAGAGAAAACAGAAGAGTACCTTAAGGTTGAGTATAATCCCAACCGCCCCGACTTCTCAAGCCAGGAGGGTATTGCACGTGCGCTGCGCGGATTCATGGAAATAGAAACCGGACTTCCGAAGTACGAAATCTCAGATAGCGGCATAACCCTAAGGGTGGATCCCGCCCTAGCTGAGGTCAGACCCTACATAGTCTGTGCGGTTGTCAGGAACGTCTCGTTTAACGAGGAGAACATCGTTGAACTGATGGGGATGCAAGAGGACTTACACTGGGCCATAGGGCGTGACAGAGTGAAAGCGTCCATAGGGCTCCACGACCTCGACAGAGTAAAACCGCCTTTCGAATACCGCGCCGTAGACCCCGATGGAATAAGATTTATTCCCCTCAACTGGGCTGTTGAACTCACACCCCGGGAAATTTTGAAGAAGCACCCGAAGGGCATAACCTACGCCCACATAATGGCGGGAAAAGCCAAGTACCCCATCATAACCGATATTAACGGTGATGTTCTCTCGTTCCCTCCCATTATTAACGGTGTTTTGACTCAGATCACCGAGGAGACGAGAAACCTCTTCATAGATGTTACCGGAACCACAATGAGGGATGTCAGTAGCGCTTTGAACATTCTTGTGACGGCGCTTGCGGAGGGGGGTGCCAGGATAGAAAGTGTCAAGGTCGAGTATCCTGACGAGGTAATTACCACACCGGATCTCACCCCTAAAAGTTGGACGCTGCGCCCCGATTACGTAAACCGCCTATTGGGGTTGAACCTCTCGTCACAAGAAATTGTGCGCTGCTTAGAGAAGGTTCGTATGGATGCCAAACTGGTGGACGGAAAAATAGAGGTACTGGTTCCCGCCTATCGCCACGACATTATGCACGAAGTCGACTTCGTTGAAGAGGTAGCCATAGGGTACGGGCTTTATAATTTGAAACCAACACTGCCCAAAACAGTTACAATCGCGAAAAGTCATCCGTATCAAAAACTCTCAAATCTGGTAAGAAACATACTTGTGGGACTAGGGTTTAACGAGGTTGTTAGCTTCACGCTTACAAACATTAGAGAGCACTATGATTACATGCGGATAAAGGGTAAACCGGTAGAACTGCTCAACCCCGTGAGTTCCGACTACAACATGGTTAGAGACGCTCTGCTACCCGGATTAATTAGGATTCTTAGGACAAATAAGCACGAGGCGTTTCCGCAGAAAATTTTCGAGGTGGGTGACATTGTTGTCTACGATCCCAAAGCTGAAACCAGCGCCACCCGCAAACTTAATGTCGCTGCAGCAATCACCGATACTGAAGTGGGATTCACTGATATAAAAGCCGTTGCCGAAGCTCTCTTGAGGGAACTCGGCTGCGAACAGTGGAAATTCACTCCTACATCACACCCGAGCTTTATTGAGGGGCGGGCTGCACTGGTGGAAGCCGATGGAAAGGTGTTAGGGCAAATTGGTGAGATTCATCCAGAAGTGTTAAATAATTTTGATTTGGAGTATCCTGTAGGAGCGTTTGAGTACAGTCTCGAGCCTTTCTTAGATAGGATCAAAAGATTCGGAGAGGATTAAGGTATGAAACCTGCAATAGTTGTGATTGACATGCTTAACGATTTTATTCTCGAAGGTGCACCCCTAGAGGTTCCCAAGGGAAGGGAGATAATAGAGCCGATAAAAAGGCTCATTGAACAGGGAAGGAAGAAGAACATTCCGATAATATACGTAGCAGACAGTCATGACCCGGACGACAGAGAGTTCGAAATATGGCCGCCACACGCTGTGGAGAACACCAAGGGCGCCGAGGTCATAGACGAACTAAAACCCGAGGAAGGAGACATTCTCATTAAGAAAAAAACCTATGACGGCTTTTTCAGAACAAAACTCGAAGAAGTACTCAAGGAGAAGAACATCGATACGCTGATAATCACAGGGGTGTGCACTGATATCTGCGTTCTTCACACCGCCAGCAGCGGCACTCTACTCGGATACAGTATAAAGATTCCAAAAGAGTGTGTGGCCACGCTAACCGACGAAGATCACGAGTTTGCTTTGAGACACCTAAAAAATGTGCTCAAATCCGATGTTGACAGTTTAGACAACATTATAAAACAGCTTTGATCAAATCAGAGTAAAAGCAACAGTGAAGCAAGAATTTCTTCAAAACGACCTACTTTTCTCTTTTTGCTTTAGGGGTGGACACTTATATCTGCGTTGTTGGTCCACATAATCCGTATGAGATTGCAAGCTTTTGGATGTTCACTGAACATTTGTGGGAAGGGAATAATCTATAAATAGAAGAGAGGCATATATCTTAGGGCATAGACTGCGGTTTCGATATTCAGATTAAAAGATACTGCGGCTTGTGTAAGGATATCACTTCTTTTAAACTATTAAAAATCGAGGATAATGGTGATGAAGACTCTGCGAAGCTACTGACCTACCGTTGTGAAAGCTGTAATCGAATGTGCACTACAGTCTTAGAAAGCTGTACTCTTAGCGTGTTTGACAAAGAAACCTATAACTTGCTCCTGGAACTATACTCCCACCAACGGTTTTAAGATTTCTAAAATAGAATCATAATTTTTCGAAGTGCGGTGTTGTTGGCTTGGTGGGGCTGTTTTCGGGGTGGTTTCGCGGGTCCGCGTCGTGTTGGTGCCGGGTTTGGGTTTCGGCTGGTACCCGGAGGGGTTCCGGGCCGGCTTCTCGGCAGCCTCTGAGGCGGCGCCGCCTGGGGGGTGGCCTGCTCCGGGTGGTTGGTTCTCCGCCTCTCTCAGGGTTACTCCCGCTCGTCGAGCTCTCTGAGGAGCTCCTTGATTCTCGTCAGGGCCCAGCCGGGGTCTCTCTTCGCCCTCCCTCGGGTCTGGGTCTTCCTCCTTGTTTCCTCCTCCCTGGCCCGCGCCTCCCTCAGGAGGTCTTTGTAGATGCTCGTGGTGGGGGGCGCCAGGGGGGTTTTGAGGAAGAGGGCTTTGGGGTGTGTTCCGAGGTTCCCGGCGTTCTCCCCGCCTCCCTGAACCTCCTCTCGAGCTCGGTGATGCTTCTGGGGCAGCCCCCGATCCCTGTGTGGGTGTGGAGGCGTTC
>JAUQYY010000151.1 GCA_030587505.1 Candidatus Sigynarchaeota archaeon | reverse complement strand
CTTCAGCGTTGGTTCAGGGCGTTCACTACTACAGGAACGCCGACGACGATGAACAGATCCCCGGACTCATGCACGTGAACTTCGGCGGATACCACATGAGCGACATAGAATTCACCGTCGGATTCGAAGTAAACAGAAAGAAAATATTCAAAGACCTGTCAGAAGCCATATTCGCTCCACCAAACTGCTGCGCCAGATTCGCAGACGTACCAAAACTCGACGTCGAGGTGCTACCCGGCCCAATCCTGGACGGAGTCGCACCCCACATGCGCGAATCCTTCTACTGCTACGACAACGACGTAAAGCCAGCCGACGTCGTCGAAGTCCTAAAGGAGACAAAGACCGATGTGCTGGTCAACTTCCTCCCGGTCGGAAGCGCGGAAGCCACACGATTCTACGCGCAGAGCTGCCTAGACGCAGGTGTCGCCTTAGCGAACTGCATCCCCGAGTTCATCGCCTCCGACCCGGTATGGTCAAGCAAGTTTGAGGACGCGGGGCTACCAGTAGCGGGCGACGACATCAAGAGCCAGATAGGGGCGACCATCTGCCACAGGGTGCTCACGAAACTCTTACTGGACCGCGGAGTGAAGATCGACGAAACCTACCAGCTTAACATCGGAGGAAACACCGACTTCGAAAACATGACCGAGGAGGCGAGGCTCAAAACAAAGAGAATCAGCAAAACGGAGGCCGTTACTTCACTCGTGCCTTACAACGTCCCGGTGAGAATCGGTCCCAGCGACTACGTGCCGTTCCTCGAGGACAAGAAGATCTGCTACATCCTCATAAGGGGACACAAGTTCGGAAATCAGCCTGTGACAATCGACCTGAAACTGTCCGTTGAGGACTCACCCAACAGCGCAGGAATGGTCATAGACGTTGTCAGAGCTGTGAAACTAGCGCTCGACAGGAACATTAGCGGGCCACTCATCAGCATATCGTCCTACGCGTTCAAACACCCACCGCAGCAGTTCCCAGACAGCGTGGCCAGAGAACTAGTGGAGGAGTTCATAAGGGGCAAGAGAGACAACTAGGCTCTCAACCCCCACTTTTTAAGCCACTCTTAATTTAAGTTAAATGAGGTTAAGGTTTGCAAAATTTTGGATGAAGGGGATTGTGGATGACGGAAATCCGTAAAGCAGTGATAATTGCGGCTGGACCCGGCAAAAGGCTGAGGCCTCTCACATCGAAAACGCACAAGACCCTCATACCCGTTGCCGGAAAGCCGCTCATCTCACACATCCTACTCTCACTAAAGGAGTGGGGGCTACGCGACGTAGTCATGGTCACCGGGTACATGGGAGAGACCGTCAAGTTCTTCGTGGGAGACGGGAGAGCCTACGGTCTCCGAGTAAAATACGTCCACAATCTGAACTATGACAGGGGTAACGGGCTGTCGGTGCTAGCAGCCAAGAAACGCGTCGGCTCCGACCCCTTCATCCTCCTTATGTCCGATCACCTCTTCGACGGAGAGATCCTGGGGAGGATCGTCTGCGAGGAAGATTTTTCCCTGTGTGTGGACTCGGAGCTCACGTATCTCCCTGACCCCGATGAGGCCACTAAGGTTCTGCTCGACCAGGACAACTACATTCTGGACATAGGGAAGGAGATACCCTCCTGGAACTACGTGGACACAGGGATATTTAGGTGCGAATCGGTGATATTCGACGCTCTGAAGAGCCTCTCAAGGAGCAGGTACCGGGTGACCCTAACCGACGCCATAAGGCGCCTCATAAGAGACTACGGCTACCCAATCAAAGGAGTGGACGTCTCCGGAAGGTTCTGGATGGACATCGACACCCCTGAAGACCTCAACCACGCAAAACTGATTCTCGGTGCCCCCAATGCCTGAAAAGTGGGACGGAGTAATCTCCCAGTACATCAACAGGAGATTCTCAAGGCCAATGGCGAGGGCTCTCGCGAAGCATCCGCGAATCACACCCAACATGGTAACCATCCTCAGCACCCTTGTGGGGTTAGCCTCTGGCCTAGTGTTCGCCCTAGGGTTCGGCTGGCTCGGAGGACTCCTCGCCCAGCTCGCCTCGATAACCGACGGGGTCGACGGCGACCTCGCAAAGCTCACTGGCAGGATAACCGCCTTCGGCGGCTACCTAGACTCCATACTCGACAGGTACGCGGACGCGGCGATCTTCCTTGGCATGACATGGTTCGCCTACACCAACGGAGGCGGGCAGTACGCCATACTCTTCGGCGTGCTCGCCCTAGCCGGCTCACTCCTAGTCAGCTACACCCGCTCAAAAGCCAACGACATAAGCAAAACACTCTTCGAGGGAAAGATAGCCCAGTACCTTGCAAACAGGGACGTAAGGCTCTTCACAGTGATGGTCGGCTCCCTCCTCAGCATAGTATACCCGGCGGCCGTGCTCTACACCCTGCTCACAATAACCGCCATAACCTCCCTAACCGTTCTCATGAGGACAATCGAAATCTACAGAAAAACAAGAAACCTAGACCCCTACACTCCTCCGACTGTAAACCTTGAGCTGGAGCACGAAGGTCGACTGGTTTGAGGCTCAGAACAGAAGGCACCATTTCGCTACGCGCCCATGCTCGAAAACATCGGGCAGTCCTTCCTCATCTTTTTTGGATAGTAAACAACTCCTCTTCATGTTCGCCTCCTCATGGTGTCTGCGGGCGGTGTGCGATTATGGTGTTAACGCTGTTGGGTCTTCGATTTTTCGTAGTGTGCTTTATTTATTGTGAGGATTGGTATCTTGCTGTTCAGGCATACGGAGGCGTTGAGGAGGTTTCGGATTTCGATTGGGGTTCCTTTCTCCTTCAGTTGTACCCTTTTTCGGCTGCTTTCCTCGCGGCGTCGAGGGTAAAGGCTAGGATCTCGTGCTGGTGGAGTAGGCTTTCGACTTCTAGTGTTCTTTTTCCCGCTCTGAGGAGAGGTTTGCGCCCAGGAGGAGTTCGAATCCTGTTATGCTGGTTATACAGACCCGGACTTTTTTCTCCAGTTTTCGAAAGCTGACTTCCCGGGCTCTCTCCCCCTGAGGTAGTCTATTATGACATCGGTGTCGACGCATACGCTTTTTAGAGCTTCCACCTTCTCCAAGCCTGACGTACCTCCTTCATTACGCTGTTCATCTCCTCATCCCAGGCACCCGCGAGTTCCTCGATGGGAATGACTCTCTTCAGGACAGCTTCACCCTCACCCGAGACCTCGATTGATACGTAGTCTCCCTCCTTTATTCCGAGCTCCCTGCGAATGCTCGGGAATAGTGATCTGATAGTTTCTAGTGACCTTTACCCCAGTCAAACATATTCCTCCTAAAAATTTTGATTTCTAGTAGGAATACCGATGATTAATATAAAAAACATTTCTAAGTACTTAAAATTGTTATGACAACACGCAGACATCCTCGAAAAACCTATCCTGACAAAACCGGGTTGGGATTGTCGATTGCTTATACGAGAAAGTTAATAAACACCGAAGCTAAGCATTCCCCCCTACAACTAAAGGATAATTGTCGGAAGACCATAGCAAAAATGACAGAGTCACAGGGAAAGTATCCCAAGAAGGATCTGAACGCGGTAATATATGACGGTGTCTTCTCCCAGTCTTTCTTCTCACTGACCGGGGGGCCCTTCCTCATCGCCTTCGTTCTTAGTATGGGAGCTAACAACGCCTACATTGGCCTAATAACCGCCGTCTCTTTTCTGAGCAGGTTAGCCCAGGTTCCAACAGTGTACCTGGTTGAAAGGACGGGTAAGAGGAAGTTCATAACCCTCACGTCCACGTTTGCGAGCAGACTGCTATGGCTCTTCATAGCCATTGTACCCTTCCTCTCACCCCAGAACCTCACACTCGTGGGCGCGCTCTTCTCAGCCAGCTCTATACTCGGAAACGTTTCCTCCTGCAGCTGGAACTCCTGGATGAGGGACCTCATCCCCATGGAGAGCAGGGGAGTGTTCTACGCCAAGCGCTTCAAACTGAGCTACCTACCCAGCTCCATACTAGGCGTCCTCGGAGGAATCCTCCTAGACAATTTCAGCGGAGGTTCACTAGACACTCTCAAGTCTTACTCTGTTATCTTCGCCTCAGCCGTGGGTCTTGGACTCGTGAGCCTGTTTTTCATTAAGAGCATCCCCGAGCCAGAGATGGAGCGGCACTCCTCCCTCGGCCTGCTGAAGATGCCGTTCAGGGACAAAAACTTCAGGAAACTCATCGCCTCTCTCGGTTTCTGGAGCTTCGCAACCAGCCTCGCCACGCCGTTCTTCACAGTCTACATGCTCTCGGTCCTTGAACTCAACATACTCTACGTCATGCTCTTCACCATCACGACCCGCCTTTCAAGCATCTACTTCATGGGGCCCTTCGGAAAACTGACCGACAGGTTCGGCAACAAGCCCATACTCTCCGTAAGCGCAGCCGTATTCGTAGCTTCTATGTTCTCCTGGACCTTCACAACACTCCCTGAAAAACACACCCTCAGCATACCGCTGCTATTCGCTCTCGGCGTCCTCCTCGGGCTCTCAAACGCGGGCACAGAACTCACAACACTGAACATCGCCGCCAAACTCTCCTACCCCAAGCCCGCAGCCCCCTACCTATCGGTCCTGGCCGTGATAACCTCCATAGCCTCCGGCGTAGCATCCGTTCTGGGTGGACTCTTCGCAGACGTTTTCGTCCAAAGAGAGTGGTCCCTCTCCCTTGAGCTGTCAGAGTTCGGGGTACCCTACAAGGTGCCCATAGTAAGCCTCGAAGGCCTGGACTTTCAGTTTGTCATGTCCGCCATCGTGGGCATGGTTGCCCTGGTGGCACTCGGGCACGTCAGGGAGGACGGAGAAGCCTCCGCAAGCATGGTTGTCCACGAGTTCGTAGGACTGGTGAAGAAAGACGCTGGAAAAATAACAGTCATCGGAGGATGCATCCGCTCCTCCACAAAACTCCTCTACGCACCAGTCCACCGAGTGCGCAGATACATTAACTCACGCAGAGAGAAGCCCCCAACGAGAAACCCAAAACAATAGCACTTCTAAGGCGCGACAGGCTCTGCGTTCTTTCCCACTCAGCGGGTCGTATCTGTGAAAACCGTAGGATTCGGCTTTTGGCCTTTCATTTTTTGAATCGGTTTGAGGAGGTGGTTGCTCCGGCGAGTAAGGGTTTGAGAGGGATTGAATTTGGCACGATGTAATATGTATGTTTTTTGAGGGGGTGTATGTGTTTTAGCGGTTGTGAAGGGGGATTTATGAGGGCTTCTCTCCGGGAATCAAGGCTTAAAAAAGGAGATAGACAAACCACCAACAAACCCAAAAAAAAGATAAAATACATACCTACTACATCATACCCAAAAGACATACTGATTGCGCACTCTGGAAGAGTTTTTTCTACATTGTAAAGGTTGTGTAGTATAACCATTTCTCTAGGAAGAGGATGACTGCCAGCATTATTTCGGCTATTAAGGGGATTATGGCTTTTAGGCGGGTTGTTTTTTCGGACTTGTTGAGTGGGTAGAGTGTCAGGCTGGGATAATTAACTGTGATTTCCATTGTTTTAGCAAGTTCTTGGACGTCTGCCAGCTTTTTGTCGACTTCGGTTAGGTGTTTTAGGATGTCTTGGGGTTTCTGCTGAGCCACCGCTTTTAGGAGGTTGGTGATGATGGTTTTTGCTTTGGTTATGGTTTCTTTCTCGTTTTGTAGGAGCGCGAGGTAGAGGGTTGTTAGTGGGGGTTCGAGGTTGAACTCCTCTAGCTCTTCCATACTTTTGGAGAGTGTATGGTTTAGTAGAATGTACAGTATGGAGTGTGCCAGTTCAATTTTTTTGATGTGTTCTTTTGGGTATCCCTCCCTGATTCCGTTTATTATGTTTAGGCAGGCTTGGGTTAGGGTTTTCTCGTCGTCAGGAGTTGGGTACAGTAGGTAGAGGATTCCTAGGGAGGAGATTACTATCAGGCTGTATCTTGCGAGGCTTAGGAATGTTGTGGTGTATTGTTGTAGCGTGTTGTACCATACCAGTAGGACTAAAGCTATCAGGGCGATTAGGGTTAGATACTGTAGGATTAGTGTGGTTGATGTGATTTTCTTTATGGTTTTCCATTTTTGGATTAGTAGGGTGCTTTTTTCTTCGTCCACGGGGTTTGGCAAGGTTTTCGTTAGTGAGCGGGAGATTTTGATGGAAACGAGCGCCGACGCAGCCAACACCACGGTGAATAGTAGAAATTTCACTGCGAATTCCCTTACAAAAATAGTATTATAGTTTATGAAGAACAGGTAGTAAGACCCATCGTATTGATTGTAGGTCAGCACCCACAGGAATTGAAGGCTGAACGCGTACCGGGTCACAAGGTAGAATACCAGGAGTATAACCGTCAGGGCGACTAATCCGAGGTATTTCGGGTCTTCTCGAATTCTCCGGAAAAAGCTGGGTATCGGGTTCATGAAGTCTGATTTGTTAAACGGCGGTAATAAATTTTGTGCTTAGCCAGGCGCGTAGTCACAATTTTTCATGGATGTTTTTTGCCGCGGGTCGCCGTTTTTCGGCTGTTATAACTTTGGTTTCCTCGTTCAATCCGGGATCCTTTCGTCCTGAAAGATTCTTTCGGCGAAGTATTGTATCGGACGTGGTTTTTGTTCCATGGAGTGAATTAATTCGCACGCCCAGCCCGTGCACCCTTCTCGGCGGCTCGACACTGTGAGCCCCGCTCCGTCGGTGAAAAGGATCTTTTATATTTCCGTTTGTCGATTCCCTATTCATTTTCTATTCTTTTGCATTTGAATATGACTGTCCCTCCTTCGGTGTATGGTTCACCGGGGTCGACACATTGCAGGTATGCGTGTTCCGGGTTGTCTGGTGTGGTTAGTCCGAGTTTAACCGGACACCAGTTATGTTCCAGGATAAGAGCATAGTGGAGGAGTGTTGATAGTGCGTGTGTGCATAGGGCATCCGTCTTGTGTAGAACGATTTCCGGGTCTTTTATTGTTATTCTGTCGCCGACCTTGTAGACGGGGCACTTCCCCTTTATCCTGTGGACTACGATTTCTAACAATTTGGTTCAACCCTTTTTATGATTTTACGTGTTTTTTCATAAAATTTATACACTAGTCCTACATATTCCACGCAGAAGGCCCCGCCCCTCAGGGCGGGGATGAATGCGATATAGGGCTCGCTCAGGGTGAGATAATCCCTACGGGAATCATTAACGGTGCGGTGGCACGCCCCCTACTCATATCTATATGAGTAGGAAACTTCGCCCTTCAGGGCGGAGAGGATGTCAGATTCCCATTACTTGATCTCCCTTTTGGATTTTTTCTATTAAGGGTTTTGTTTTTATTCGAGTAGGAGGTTGATCAGGTCGGTTAACCGGCGTGTGGTTGTGGTTTATCGAGAAAGCGGAGAGGTTCAAAGAGATAGAGAGAAAGCTCTGTATTAAGCTTTCAGCCTACGAGACGCTGGTAAATCGGCGAAATGGTTTCCTGCGCAAACTTGGCTACGAGGGAAGTTGTGAAATCTAGAGCGGGGAGCGGGACGGTGAACTTGATCCTTCAAAAACTAGGTTAATGCTCCGGGGCGAGGGAATGAAAAGGAATTAAAGGGGGGAATACCCTTCCTCTTATTAGACGGTGATTCGATGAGAAGGTCTCAGTACAGGAGAAAGATTGACTATGTTGCCTCTAAGCTTGGGGATCTACCTCCGAATCTTGATGACGAGTATCAGTTTGAAGCCTTACTGTACCGTTTGCACACGAGCATAGAGGCTATAATGAGTATTGTTGCCATGCTGGTTAAGGATCTCGGATTTGAGGTGGGAGATGACTACTCCAACGTGGAGAAACTGGAGTCCGGAGGAGTCATTAAGAGAGGTGTGGCGGACTTTTTGAGAAAGCTGAATGGCCTGAGAAATGCGATAGTTCATAAATATGACAAGTTTGATGAGAGTGTTGTGCGGGGGGAACTGGGCGACGTGGTGACAGGTATTTTTGAATTTTTGGGTGTGGTTGAGGATGTCTTGCGAGAAATCCCTTGAGGATATTAGAAGGGACCTTAGGGCTCTGAGCGGTTTTTGGGTGGTGGTTTACGGTAGCTGGGTGAGGGGTGAGGCTACGCCCCGATCGGACGTTGATGTGGCGGTGGTCACGAGAACCGAGGATGTGGATGCCAATTTGAGGGTTATGCGGAGTCTTCTTGGAAAAACTCCGCCCGGTTATGATGTTAGGATATTTGAAACGCTCCCCCTACACATAAAGGCTGAGGTGTTCTCAAACTACGCTGTGGTCTACGGGGACCCCTTGGAAATCTCTGAGTACTTCTACTACTACCGTAGGCTGTGGAAGGATGTGGAGAAGCGCTACCAGGAGAACCAGTTTTCCAGCTACAAGGAAATACTGCAGGGGATAGAGAGAAGGAGAAGGCTGAAGGCCAGACTGGAAAAACGTGTTATTCGGGAAAAATCATCAAAATCCCTCCAAGGAAACCCACGGCTTCAGTCGTGGGGGGGAATTGGAGAACCGTTAAATATTTAAAAAGCATATATGTTTTTTGAAATGAAGCTCTCCAGGACCGTGGTCTGTAAACTTAAGCCATCCGCTGAAGACTTTGAGAAACTGCTTAGCACAATAGAGGCTTTTCGTGATGCTTGTAACTATATTTCTAAGGTAGCCTTTGAAAGGCGGGTGTTCAACCCCGTTGCTCTTCACCACATGGTTTATCGGGAGACGAGACAAGAGTTCAATCTCCCTGCAAATCTTGCGATAAGAGCCAGAGACAGAGTGGCTAAAGCCTACAAGCAGAGACGAGACAAACTCCTGAAGTTCACAAAGCTTTCTATGGACTTGGATGAGCGGCTTTTCAGGCTTATCTACAAACCTGACGGCGTCCATGCGTCCATCTCTACGGTTCGGAAGAGAGTTAAGCCTCCACTCGACATAGGAGATTACCAGAGGAAACTTCTTGAAGATGCTAGGCCTACCCACGCGGTCTTGGTTTACAGAGACAAGCAGTTCTTTCTTCACATCACAGTTGAGAGGGAGATTCCAGAACCTAAAGGAAGCAACCCCATCGGTGTTGACATAGGCATGAACAACCTCCTCGTCGCCTCCAACGGCTTCAAGGTTAAGGGAAAGAGCATCCTCAAGAAGAGACGCCGTTTCAGGGAGCTCCGCTCTTCTCTCCAATCCAAAGGCACGAAATCGGCTAAACGCCGACTGAAACGGCTGAGTAAAAAGGAGAGAAGATGGGTTAATACCGTGCTGCATCAAGTCAGCAGGAAGTTTGTGAGCGCCCTTAAAGAGGGTGACGTAGTTGTTATGGAAAAACTGACTGGAATCAGGAACCGAGCTAAACACAGGAAAGGTCAGAATGGAGATTTCCACAGCTGGTCGTTCAGAAAACTTCAATCCCTTATCGAATACAAAGCTCTTGAGAAAGGAATCCCAGTAGTTTATGTCAATCCAAGGAACACTTCTAAGACCTGTCCAAGATGCGGACACATCGACAGAGCCAATAGAAGAACACAACCGCTCTTCCGCTGCATTCGTTGCGGATTCCAACACAACGCCGACTACGTCGCCTCCTTGAACCTCTCCAAGCTCGAGCTGGCTCGGCTTGGACAGGCACCCGTCAACGTGCCCAATGTAGGGATGAATGATGACTTCGGAATAATCCATTATGATTCACCTACAAGCCCACAGGCTTATAGCCGTGGGTAGTTGACAGTCCGGTGGGTTTAAAGGATTATTTAACAAGGGTTTTGGAGAGCTTCCCCCTCGGCCTTCTGAGTGTTACCGCCTCGGAGAGGGTGATGCGGTTGTCGGGTACCGTAGGTGTCGGGCACCGTAGGTGTACTGGTTTTGGCTGTGAATGGGAAAATTGTTTCGGGAGAGCAGGGTAACTTTTTTGTTATCAGAAATGATAAGAATGGGGTTTTATTCCCCCGTTTAAAGTCTTGAAGAACTCTTAACTTGAGTGTGTTTTGGTTTCTGCAGCTCATACACGCGTTGAGGAACCGTTTTTTACTCTACGCACTAGTCTAGAGTGAGGGGTGGGGTTGGTTTTGGGGTGGAGGGGAAAATTATGGTTTCATCACTTCATCTCTTCTTTCAGTTTGTTTATGATTTCCTCTGCTTTTTTGGGATTTTTCTACTTCTTCTCTCGGTTGGAGGTGATGGGACATGGAGGGTATCGTTGCTCGTAGTAGAATGCGGTTGATTTTCTGCCGAGGTCGAGATACTTTTTAAAGGAAGCGTCAAAACCCGTGGCTTCGGTTATGAGTGGTTCGAGGTCGTGTACTTTCTTTAACACCCAGCCCTTGTGGATGAGGTACTTTTGGGTGCTTCTCGATTGCCTGGTGAATGTGAAAGACAGCCACATCTAGGTACTTTCCGTGCCCGAGGAGAATTTTTGCAGCCTCCAGGTCGTGTTTTCCTCTCTGAATCCATTCTTCAGCTACCTGTTCTTTCATACAGGACAACTCCCTTCTGGAGGATTTCTTTTGTGAAGTCGTCCCCTATTCTGAGACGCTCTTCCAACTCTGCGGGGGTGTACACTAGAGGCGATACGGGTACTCCGCGGTTGGGATTGTAGATTATCCTTTTGACTTCCACGAACCTGTCAACCTGCAGGGCTTTTCTTTTCTTTTGTTCTTGGATTTTGCTCTTTATGGATTCGTTTATTTCCTTGCTCCGGTTGATCTCGTCCTTCAATTTGTCCATCTCGTTTTTGATTTCTGGCGGGATGCGAATGGTAAAAAAGCGCATGTAATTTATCTAAGAACAAATTTGGTATACGAGTTATGAAAGTTTTGATTATTGAAGCATGGTAAAAAATTATACATTGAGTCTCTGGATTCTTTTTCTTCTGCTTTGTTTGCATACGCAGTGGCTGTTTGTGTTTTGGGCTCTTTCGACGAGTGTCTTGTTTTCGATCGCTATGATTTCCGTGGTGGTCATTTCGAGAGGTTTCTACCGTTTTGTTTGACTCAAGTTTTCAAGGGTTTGTGCGTGTGATCGCTGCGAGGTCTCTCTTCGGGGGGTCTAAACGTTTTATTCTTTGGCTGTTTTTAGAATGTTTTCTTAAGATGTGTTTTTATTACATCGACCACAAATTTGGCTTCGTCAACAATCATTTTGGTTTTTTCCCGGGTATAATATTCCAAGGGAGTCACCCACTTGCCGGCCATCTTTAGGGTGTACCGTGCGTAGACAACTTCTTTCTGTATCTCTTTTCCTTTCTCTACCAATTTCACATACTTGTTGTCTTTTCAACAATTCGGGTTTCACTCTCTTAAGAACCGCGACCAAACTACTGATTGCTCCAGGTTCTTTGCTTCGTCACCGCCGAGCTTGAGAATCATCGCGTTTGTCGCGTTTTCGACAGTCATTGAGGAGTGGGAAA
>JAUQYY010000149.1 GCA_030587505.1 Candidatus Sigynarchaeota archaeon | reverse complement strand
CAGAGAACTAAAGGCAGCCAAGCCAATAAGGAAGGAATATCCCCGATGTTAGGTGTTACACTCCGTGCCCTAACTTGTGCCCCGTTTCACCAAAAGATTTTAAACTCACTGAAACCCCTACTGGGTAAACATCAACCGTAGTGTTACAGGCACCGTCTGAGTGTGTTTTTCTCAAGAGCAATTTACAGGAAGTTTTCGATGTGTATGGGTGTGATTTGACTTGAGGTGGAGAACCAGATTAACCGAGCTTTTGGGCTGTAGGTACCCTATCATGGAGGGTGCCTTCGCAGGAATCGGCACTTGGGAATTCGCCGCAGCCGTGTCGAAGACGGGAGCTGTCGGCTGCATCACCGCATCGGCCTGCAAAACCCCTGACGGACTACGGGAGGCTATTCAAAAGCTGAGGAAAGCCACCAAGAACCCTTTTACCGTGAACGTTTCTATAGGGTTATGCCCGCACATCGACGGCATGTTCGAGGTGTGCTTTGAGGAGGATGTCCCCGCGATCGAAACAGCGGGTTTCAGGCCCGACGACTACGCCGAACGCATCAGGGAGTCGGGAATAACGTGGATCCACAAGGGGGCCACTGTGGAGTTCTGCAAGCACGCCGAGAAACTGGGAGCGGACGCGGTGGTCCTCGTTGGCCTGGACGGATACGGGTTCAAAAACATTAAGCAGTTGCCGACATTCACGAGCATAGCCTGGGCGGCGCCCCAGCTGAAGGTTCCTTTGGTTGCCGCTGGGGGCATAGGAGACCCTCGAACCTTTCTCGGAGCCCTGGTCATGGGAGCCGACGGAGTCTACCTGGGCACCGCACTCATGGCCACCGCTGAGTGCCCCATGTCGAACAAGATAAAGGAGAACATTGTGAAAGCGCAGCCAAATCACCCCGACCTCATACGTGAACTGCTCGCACCACCCATTCCCAGAGACTACGCCGAGGTCCTGAAGAAGAGGGACGAAATGCCCCTAGAGGATTGGCTCATTCAGATGGAGAAGGTGATGCTCAAACACCCCGACTGGAAGGATGTGGACCCAAAGTACATACAGAACCTGATCAGAAGTGGGGGCCCCGAGATCGTCGAAATGTTCCCCTCGCTCGGCTCCCGTCCAAAGGGTCCCTTTTCCTTCGCCTGCGGCTACATAGACCGCATAATAACAGTCAAGGAATTTATCGAAAACATGATCAAAGGAGCAGAAAAAATCCTGAAGGAAAAGGTAGAACAGTGGGAACTAGCCCAAAAAAACCAACAGGGACTAGAACGCAAACACGAAGCGCAATGACCAACGAAAAACGGAATCACCAAAGGGTGTTCTAACAAAAGAGTGCTACAAAAATACTTTAAAAGAGGATTGGCTTCGTAAAAAGGAATCCGATTTAAAGGTGACACAAGTCTTTTCTTAGAAAAACAGAAAAAAGGAGAGGAGGCGCCCATTATGATTAAAAAGTTTGAAACCATCATCTACGAGGTTGAAGACGGCGTAGCCACGATAACCCTCAACCGTCCTGGGGTCTTGAACGCGTTTAACCCCCAAATGAATCAGGACCTGAAAGAGGCTCTGAGAATGTCTAAGGAGGACGAAAACGTTAGAGCAGTAATTATCACGGGGGCGGGAAGAGGATTCTGTTCAGGGGCGGACGTTAAGAGCTTCGCTGAGGGAGTAGCCCTTGAAACCTTCCAGAAAATGGTTGAAAACGAGGAACTGATGGACCAGCTGATTTCACCCTACGATTTGATAAGGGTGGAGAAGCCAATAATAGCTGCCGTGAACGGAGTGGCCGTAGGATTCGGCATGAACCTCTGCATCAACTGCGACATCATAATAGCATCGGAGAAGGCGAGCTTCGGAGAGTTCTTCGTGAAAATGGGAATACTGCCCGACATGAACGGATGCTTCATACTACCCCGAATCCTCGGAATACACAAGGCGAAGGAACTCATATTTACGGGTGAAAGAATAGACGCCAAGGAAGCCGAGAGAATAGGACTAGTGAACAAGGTTGTTCCCCACGACCAGCTAATGCCCACAGTAAGGGAGCTGGCAAGAAAACTTGCCGAAAAACCACCACTAGCCATCGGAATGGCTAAGAGACTCATACACGAAGGATACGGGAAACTCTTCGACGAAATGCTAAAACAGGAAATCCGCTACCAAGCCCAGCTATACGCGTCCGAAGACCACAGAGAAGCAGCCCTAGCGTTCCTCGAAAAAAGAAAACCAGTCTTCAAAGGAAGATAACGGGAAAGACTTTCGAGTTGAGAAAAAGGATTCTGCACAACTTCATGCTGTTTAGGCTTCCGATCACTTCACTTTCAGGAAGCTGTACGTCTTTTTACCCTTTTTCCACAACCTAAAGAGTCCCCTGTTTGTCACCCTGGACAATATTTCGCTTTCTTTCATGTGATGGTCGCTAAAGGAGAGAATTCCTTCTGGTTTCAGCACGCGGTGTAGCTCCTCCAACACCTCGTTCGGGTTATTCAGCAGGTGGAAGGTATCGTACAGTAAAACCACGTCTACGCTGTTGTCTGGCAAACCGGTTCTGCAATCAGAACAGATAGTTTCCACATTGGTGAGCTTCCTCTTCGAAGCGATGCTCTGAACCCTCCGAACCGCAAGCGGATTGATATCCAAGGCGTAAACC